>CAIZGQ010000740.1 GCA_903932565.1 uncultured Hyphomicrobiales bacterium | reverse complement strand
TCGGTCGCCATCCCGACGTCGCGGACGTCCGCGTTGTTGCCATGCCGGACCCTGTCTATGGGGAAAAGGCTTGTGCGTTCATCATCCCGCACGCCGACAGCAAACCCATCAGTGTCGAAAGTCTAGGAGCGTTTCTCCTCAGCCTGGGAATTGCAAAGTACAAACTTCCTGAGCGTGTTGAGGTGATCGACATGTTTCCGCTGACGAAGGTTGGCAAAGCGGACAAGGCAGCACTCCGCAGCATCATCGCGACAAAGCTCAAGGAAGCCGCAGAATGAGCAGCGTCGTCATTGATGTGCACCATCACTTCAATCCCACCTTCAAAGACAATGAAGGGAATCCATGGTCGGTTGCCATGGCGCTCGAAGAGCTCGACCGGAACAATGTGACAACGGCCATTGCCTCACTGGGCCCCCTGAAGCAGGACAATAGTGCAGACCATCACCAAAAAGTGCGCCGATGGAACGAATGGGCCAAGACGATCTGCCTAGATCACAAGGGCAAATTCGGACTTTTCGCCCTGCTGCCGATGCTCAACATTGATATCGCCCTGCGCGAACTCGAACACGCCTATGATGTTCTGAACGTGGACGGCATCGCCCTGTCCACAAATGAAGGGGACATCTGGCTCAGCGATGAGCGCAACGAAACGGTTTTCGCCGAACTGAACCGGCGCAAGGCAGTCGTCTTTGTTCACCCTGCACCAACGACAAATTGCTCTAACATCAGCAAGGCATACGGAGGGAACGCGATTTCATCGCCTTGGCTCAATTCCCGGTCAATACCGCGCGCGTCATCCTTGGCCTTCTCGCCAAGGGCGTGACGCGCCGCCATCCAGACATTCGTTTCATCTTCAGCCATGGCGGCGGTGTCATGCCCCTACTTCTTGGGCGCATTGCCGGTTTCAACGGCTGGCGCACGGTTGGTGAAACCGGGCTGAGCAGACTTTTCCCGGATGGAATCCATGCCGAGTTTGCAAGGCTCTACTTCGACTGCGCCCAGGCCTATGCGCCGGAGGCAATTGATCTGATGCGGAAGATCGTACCGGAATCGCATCTCCTTTTTGGAACCGATTTCTCGTACTTCCCCGTCTCCCACAGCATCGATCAGTTGCATCGTCTAGACCTTAACGAGCAGCTTCATTCAGCAATCTCTGGTGAGAACGCAGCAAAACTTTTTCCGCAATTCGCCTCGATTTCTCCACTCTGATAATTTCTTAGAATTAGCCAAAACAAAACCAATCATCGGGAGGACTTATGACCAATTCTCAAACACACGATCTGACCGAGATCATCGACGGACAACGCGTTGGCAAAGCGTCTGTCATATTTCTGATCGTCGCCACATTGGCCATGGTCAGCGATGGCTTCGATGTCTCCGCGATGGGACTGGTCGCACCTGAATTGATCAAGCAATGGCATGTCACCGGCCCTGATCTTGTTCCAACATTTTCGGCGGGCATTTTCGGCATGCTGTTTGGCGCACCGTTGGTCGGAATTATTGGAGATCGCTATGGACGAAAAACAGCCATTCTGACAGCTCTTTTCGCATATGGATCTTTCTCATTAATTTCCATGGGCGCAACAACTCTGACGCAGATCGCGGTATTGCGCTTCCTGACTGGCCTCGGGCTCGGCGGCATGATCCCCAATGTCCTCGCGCTGGCAGCCGAAATCGCCCCAAAGCGTTTGCGTGGCATGTTCACGATCATTGTCCTCTTCGGCGTGCCAGCTGGCTTCTCGATTCCGGGTTGGACCGCAGCCCTCCTGGTGCCGACCTATGGATGGCAAGCGATTTTCCTCGTCGGCGGCCTGTTGCCGATTGCCGTCGGCATTCTGGGCCTTTTCCTGATGCCGGAATCCCTGAAATTTCTCCTGCAGCGTGGTGATCAGACTGAGCAGATCCGCAAGGCAGCGCGCATCCTGCGTCCGGATCTTGCGATCAGTGCAGATGCCACATTCCGGGCCGAAAAACCGCCAGCCATACCCTCACGCGCGGGCTCGCCCCTGGGCCTCTTTGCAGGCGGTCTCGCGTTCATCACGCCCATGCTGTGGATTGCATTGGCTGCGAACCAACTGACGAACTTCTTCACTCTCAGCTGGCTTCCCACACTCTTGCAAGCTTCCGGCCTCAGCACAGCGCAGGCTGGTATCTACGCTTCGCTCTTTTCCATGGGCGGCATGGTCGGTGGGCTGGTCCTCACATTCGTCATCGACCGCCTCGGCGTCCTGCCCATTGTTGCGCTCTTCCTCATCGGCGCACCATTAGCGGCATCCATGGGCATGGGAGGACTTTCACCACTGCTCATCAGTTGCATAATCGCAAGTGCCGGGTTCTGCGTGACGGGCAATAACTTCGGCTTGAACTCAGCAATTGTTCTCATCTACCCCACATCGGTTCGTTCCATGGGAGCAGGATGGGCGCAGGCGTTTGGACGGCTGGGTTCGCTTGCCGCGCAGTTCCTCGGCGGGTATCTTCTGTCTTTGCATCTGCCATTGCAGGAACTATTTCTGGCACCGGCATCAGCCCTCCTGGTTGGTGCAATAGCGGCCAGCCTTCTTGCGATCCTTTGTTACAAACGGTTCGGTGGCTTTCGTCTCGATGAGCAATCTGCCGAGGAAACGAAACTAGAGACTGCACAAGGCGCTGCTATCCCTGCTATCGGCGCGGCATCGAATTAATAAAGCTTCAGCGTGCGGGAAGAATATGCACTAATCCGCACGCTGACTCACTCCGCGATTTCCCTCGTGACAAATTCTGATTGCGCGTTTCGACACAAGAAATCCCTGCGTCACTCTTTAAATGGGTACCGATTTATTTTAGACGCAGCCTACAGGCCCGTGCTCGAGGAATTGAACCGGCGCAAGGCCGTTGTTTATGTCCACCCACTGGTGTCGATCAGTTGCGATGACCCCAGCGTTGGAATCTTTCCCGCTGTTATCGAGGTTCCGCACGACACCACGCGCACGATAACAAGCCTTCTTCCCAGCGGGGCCTTTGCAAAAAATTGCTATATTAAGAGGCTGTTTTCGCATGCGGGCGGCACGATGCCGATGATGACCGGGCGCATCAATGCGTTTTATGGCGCGCGTCCAAACATCAGGGACTTTGCCCCGAGGGTATCGAGGGCGAGATTCGTCTGCTCTACTTTAAAACGGCAAACGCCACGTCGGCCGCAACCATCGCCGCGCTGACAAAGCTTGTGCCCATGTCCCAGATTATATACGGGACCGATTATCCCTATTTCGGCATGAGGCAAATGGCCAACCGGCAGCAGCTGGGCCTGAACGCCGATGACCTGATTGCCATCGGGCAGGACAACGCCCTTCGTCATCTGTCACGGCTGAAATCATAAAGGTGAATGAACAGGCTGAGCAGCCGTGACATGACACTAATGATGTGTCCCGCAGATCAAGTGCGTCATCGACCACTCGAGCTAACGGGCCTCGCCAAGAATGGCCTCATTGGTCGGCCCAAGTCGAATGCAATCTGAATCAAACGTGACGATTTTGCCGTCGAGCCCACCCGTCAGGCAGCCGAACCATACTGCCTCGTTTAGGCCCGTGTCCGCCCGACTGATTTCGATCTCGCCGTCAAACTGAACGAAGATATATCCCGCCAGTGGAAGATGCACATGACAACGATCAAGCTTGCGCGCGGTTGAGACCACAGGCCCAAACTCAGGGACATCCAGAACATAGAACCCGCTCATTGGGGTGCCTTTGCTGCGCGCTGGAGTGCTGCCACGTGCTGAGCCTTCTGCCGCCAGAGTTGCTCGACACTGTGCCAGCCACCGGCATCCGCAAGATCAAGCGATGCCGCCATTGTCAACTCAGCATCAACTGAGTCAATGCGCTCAATGGCCCGCAGTGAGCGCGTGATTTCCAGCGGATAGAAATTCGGATCACGGAAATAAATAGATTCCAGAATTTCATGCTTCACCGACTGGCTCACCTGCACGCCGGCTTTTTCAAGCTTGCTATGCCAGGCGAGAAGCTCCTCCTCAGTTTCAACCCGCCAAGCGGTGTGATTGGCCATCGCCATGAAGCCGCGTGGCACGACCAGTTCCGGCGGCTGCTGCGTGCCGATGTAGTAGAAAAACGCGATCGTCGCGCCGTGCCCGGCGTCAAAAAAGAAATGGATGAAGTCGGCGTGCTGTTCCGTAGCGCGCCCCCATCCCTTCGCGGTGATCGCATGCACGAGCGGCAACCCCAACTTGTCGCGATAGAACTCGACCGTCTCGCGCAGCTTCCAAGTTGGTCGCGCGGTATGATCGACGCCATGGAGATGCAATCTGGCCGCGTCGACCGGGCGATCTTCAGGACGTGCGAGCAATTCAGTCACGTGGTCCGTCATGGATGTTTCTCATCTGGCTTCATTTCGCGAACCATTCCTTGAATTGACATTGATGTCAATATATCAACGTCAATGACAAACGGACGATCGACAAGCGTCCTGCACATCCTTCTCGGCTGGTGGTTCGAATTCACGCCCTTGAGCTAGAGCGTCTCCGTCTGCAATATCGCTATGCCGCTTCGACTTCCATGCAGGTGCTTGCGTGTGGACGCGGCTCGCTTCATCCTGCACTAAAATAATCCGGAGAGTTCAAGCGATATGCGAATCAAAGCGGCTGTCCTTCGCGATGCAAGTCTCAAAATGCCGATCCAGTCGATCGGGCTCGATGAACCGAGACCAGACGAAGTTCTCGTCAAAATTGTCGCCACGGGCATTTGCCATACCGATGTGAAAATGTGCCAGGTTCCCGGACTTGTTCCGCGTCCCATCGTGTTAGGCCACGAGGGGGCTGGCATCGTGGAGCGAGTCGGCAGCGCGGTACGCAAGGTTGTCCCCGGCGACCATGTCGTCCTGACCTTCGATTCCTGCGGCGTCTGCGAAACATGCACCAAAAGCATGCCGGCTTATTGTTTCGAAATGTGGCCGCGCACATTCGAGGGAAGCCGGAACGACGGTTCCTCACCCTTCATCTGCGATGATGGCACCCTGCATGGAAAATATTTCGGGCAGTCCTCCTTTGCGACCCACGCCCTGGCAGGCGAACGCAACGTGGTGAAGGTGCGCAAGGATGCGCCGCTTGAATATCTTGGCCCCATCGGCTGCGGAATTCAGACCGGGGCCGGTGCAGTGCTGAACTCCCTTAACATCCATGCGGGCTCCTCGTTCGTAGTCTTCGGCGTCGGCGCAGTTGGCCTGAGTGCGGTGATGGCGGCAAAGATTGCCGGGGCGTCGGTCATTATCGCATCCGATGTCAATGACAAGCGCCTCGCCATGGCTGCCGAGGTTGGCGCCACACATGTGTTGGATCCCCGACAGGTGGATGTGCTGGCAGAAATCAAGAAAATCACTGGCTCCGGAGTTGATTTTGCCCTCGACACATCGGCGGTGACGTCGGTGATGGAACAGGCTGTGAGTGCGCTGCGTCCGCGCGGGACAGTGGGCTTCCTCGCCAATCAGAGCCCGGCCCATGCGGTGCCCGTGCGGCCTCAGCAGCTCATGCGCGGCGGCCTCACAATTCGCGGCTTGCTGTAGGGCGACAGTGTGCCCGACATCTTCATCCCTATGCTTGTCGATTTTTACATGTCGGGGCGGTTCCCCATCGACAAGCTGGTGACGTTCTATCCTTTTGAAGACATTGATCAGGCCATAGCGGACAATGATTCAGGCGCCGCGATCAAACCGATCCTGCGCATGGCCTGAGTTGAGTTCTGTTCAAGCTGGCTCATGCTAGCTTGAACAGTTTCTGCGCATTGGTGCTGCCGATCTTCAACCGGTCGACTTCACTCATCGAGGCCGCATCAAACCATGTAGCGGCATGCTCTATGTTCTCGAAGTGCCAGTCGGACGAGAACAGGATCCAATCCGAGACATGTGGCGGTTTCCGCCACGCGCAACTAGATGGTTGAATATTCCGCCACGCGATTTTTGGCCCCCAGCACCGCGTCATGGGACCCCTTTCCACCAGCTCCACGCTGGCGGGTGCGGATCACAGTGCTGTCCACCATTTGAACACTTTGGTGGTCAGTGCCGGTTGCATCTTCCGCATCAGATACATTGGCGTGCACTGGACTGGCTTTCCATTGCTCCAGCCCCGACCCAAGCTCAGATTAGAGTTCATCTTGGGGCGACAAACGAACGTTGCCTGATCGTAAAGAGAAACGACGCTCCCTGCCAGACAAAGAAAACGACAATCACTCCGATCAGAACCCCGCTGATCGGATGATCAACAAAGGTGACAAAGCTGCCATGGCTGAGAAGCATGGCGCGGCGGAAATTTTCCTCAAGCATTGGACCAAGAATAAATCCAAGCATCAAGGGAGCAGGGTCAAGTTTCAACCTAAGAAACGTGTAACCTAGAACTCCAAAGATTGCCGTGACATAGATTTCACTCAAACTGTTATTTACGCTGTAAGTGCCGATGCAACAGAAAAATAAAATTGAGGGGAAGAGCGCGCTGTAGGGAATTTTGAAAACTGACAGCCAGTACCGAACGAGCGGCACGTTTAAAACGAGAAGGAAAACGTTGCCAATCCACATGCTGGCGACCAGACCCCAAAACAGATCGGGATGAACCTTGATCATGTCTGGACCGGGCTGAATTCCATTAATAACAAATGCCGCCATCATCAGTGCCATGACCGCATTCTCCGGAATGCCAAGGCTCATCAACGGAATAAAGCTTGTACGCGCAGCGGCCTCGTCCGCCGCGGCTTGGCCTGCCACACCTTCAATCGCACCGTCACCAATTTCATCTCGATATTTGCTGACTTTCTTATCTAAGGCATAGGCCGCAAATTGAGCGATAACAGGCCCCCCACCCGGCATAAGACCAAGGACTGAACCAACCACGCTGCCGCGTAATGCACTGGGAATGATGCGTTTGAATTCGAGCCATGTTGGAATGAGCTTGATTTCCCCATCGAAGGGCGTGCGCTTTTCTTTGTTATCTAGGTTCTTGGTAATCTCCGCTATACCAAAGCAGCCGAGGGATAAACTGACAAGACCAAGTCCATCAAAGAGTGAAGTGATGCCCATAGTAAAACGCTGCATACCAGTCGTAACGTCAGTGCCAATTTGGCCAAATAGGACGCCGACAAAACACATTGCAAGTCCGTCGAGAACCGAGCCAGTGGTGACAAAACTGACACATACAAAGCCGACCAGAACCAGCGAACAATATTCTGTCGGGCCAAAAAGCAATGCCACCTCGCTGAGAGCCGGCGCAAGCCCCGCCAGCACAATGACCGCAACTGTCCCGCCAATGAACGAAGAGAAGCCTGCGGTAAACAAGGCAACGCCGGTCTTGCCTTTCAGCGTCATCGCATAACCGTCAATACAGGCAACGATGCTGGCGGCATGTGGGATTTTCATTGTAATCGCACTGACATTGTCGCCGTATTGCGCACCGTAATAAATGCCAGCCAGCATGATGAGAGCGCCACCCGTCGGCAGCGAGTACGTCAGCGGCAACAGAAGGCTTATAGTTGCCAACGGCCCCAGCCCTGGGAGCAAACCCACAAGTGTCCCAATCGTACACCCGGCCGCGCAGAATAGCAGATTTTGTAGAGTTAAAGCTTGGCTAAATCCAAACGAGAGGTTCGCAATAATGTCCATTATCTGACCTCAGAACAGTGGGAGCTGGAATCCAAGACCAAATCGCATTGCCAGCGAAATGGCGGCAAGAAAAAGGCAGACCTTGATAGCTCGGTAAAAAGAGAAATCATCCGCTGCATAGGAGGCCATCATCACCATCACAAACAGTGCGACGAGCATATTGACGTAGGCTGAGAGCAACGCGAATGCTAAAATACTTGCTGTGACAAGCGCGATGTTGCGCAGATTGAATATGAGTGGCTTGGCTTCCATAAACCAAGTGCGGACAACAATCGCGATGCCGATGATGAGCAGCGATGTGCAGATAATAATTGGAAAGGCCCCAGAACCTGCCCGGCTGAAGGACCCAAAGGGATAGCTATGGGCCTGGATACCAAAAAATAGCGCGATACCAATAAGACAGATGCCTTTGGCCGTGTTCTGATTGATCATCATTGTTTCCCCCGATGATTTAAATCATCTTCTCATTTCGCAAAGAGAGCATTTTTAACAAATGCTTTTTTGCTTTGATACTTTGTCACAGTCCTTATCTTTGATACTTCTTCACTGCCCAAGGTGAAAAAGTATCATTTTACTAGTAGGCATCCGCGCTCAATACCGGACCTTCATCGACCAGCGCCAGAGGTCTCGCATTGGCCGGCTTCGCAATTCGGACCAGCTTCGCCGGCCGCTCCAACCATAGCTTTAAGCCCACCTATAAATTAATACCGACTTGATCACCCCGTCGGGGCCGCCAATTTCGATAGACCTCATTAGAAAAACCATAATTGGGCTCTGCTTTCGGGGACGAAAATGACGTCGATCTCATTTGGTTCTATGCCCTCAATCCGGCTCTGCTCTTTTTAACAGGCTCGCCCTGTTACTCAGTCGGATCCTTCACGTTCGAGTATGTTGCGAATTCGACATTCACAAGGCGTTCTCCGTGCTTTTCAACACGCCGCATATAGACGTTCTGAATCAGACCGCGCGAAGTTGGGTCGATACTTACAGGTCCACGTGGGCTTTCCCATTGCATCCCTTTCATGGCCTCAAGCAAAGCGGAACCATTGGTTGAGCCACCTGTCTTCCGCAGAGCCATTTCAATCAGCTGCATCCCGTCATAACCTCCGACGCCCATCATGTTTGCGCGGAGTCCGTGTGATACCTTTTCGAAAGTAGCGACAAACTTTTTATTAAGCTCGGACGGATGAACGTCCGAATAATGATAAGCGCTTTCAACGCCGAGTGCGGATGCACCAATTTGGTCGATAAGTGTCTCGTCGACAACATTTCCAACTGTCATCAACTTGATTCCCGCCTTTGACAATCCTCGCTCTTCATACTCGCGCATAAGGGATCCATTCTGGCCCGTCGGAACGAACATAAAGACTCCGTCAGGACGCTGCTCGGCGGCCTTCTGCAAATACGGAGCAAACTGTGGGCTGTTGAAAGGTGGCCGCAGGTGGTCGATGACCTTGCCACCGGCGGCCTCAAAGGCCTTTTGAAATGAGGACTCGCTTTCGAGACCAGGTGCATAGTCAGAAGCCAACGTAATGGCGACTTTGACACCATGCGAACCGAAATACTCACCGGCGACTTGCGCGACCTGACCGCTCGTGAACGAGGCGCGCACAGCATATGGTGAGGCTGCGTTAATTGCTGCTCCGCCTGAGCCCATCACGACCATAGGCATTTTCGCTTGCGTCGCCAGAGGCGCGATAGCAAGACCATCGGGCGTCGTACCGATCCCGCTCAACAAGACGACTTTGTCGTTGACGATAAGCTCTTGCGCGGCCCGTTTCGCGACATCAGCGACGCCCTGCGTGTCGCGATAGATGACCTGTACCGGACGAGAACCAAATGTGGCGCCGTGGTCATGGAGAAAGGTGTCGATGCCAAATTGCACCTCCTGGCCAATCAAGCTGAAAGGGCCACTCAGCGGTAAGAGTACGCCAATCTTAATTGGCTCTTCGACAGCCAGCGACGCCTGTGCGCACACTAGTGAGAGCGCCGATATCAAAAACCCAATCTTTTTCATTCGAACCTCCCAGTTGTTTTCATTATCGTAGATGTGTTTCTCACTATTAATGGATCGTCCACGCGCCTTAGCCCTGACTTCCGCTCAGGTGAGTGCCTCGCGGCGGTCAATGACATGCCCTAAAACCAGGGTTGCGATATCTTTCTCGAAATACTGCCAACGTCCAATGTTAGAAGCTCTTCGTCGACACCGTTCAATAAACGGCGATTTCACCGCCATCTGAAAGCGAAGAAACAAGGCAAAACTTCGCCGCTTTTATCTACTTTCCACCTGCAATTGCGAACTTAGACAGCTTGAGCCGCCGTTGTCCGTTGAAATATCAAAGCTTCATTTCGTTTAGTTACGTTTGCGCTGCTTGCGCACCCGCCAGCGTGCGGACGCGGTCGGACGTTGCGCGCAGATGTTCGCAGAGTAGACGACATGCAAGTTCTTCGTCGCGGCTGAGAGTCGCATCCATCAGAGCGCGATGTTCCGAGTCGAGATTGCGCTCGCGAGGCAGCGCTGGGGCAGAGAGACGCCTGTATCGTTCGGTCTGATCATAGAGGAAATCGCGTAACCGAGTCCGCCAGGCGCTATCGCAGGCCGATACCAGAGCGGCATGAAATTCCCGGTGTGCTTCGGCCCACGCGTCACTAATTCGACTCGCGTCATTTTCAACCCGTTCTGGTGTTCGTGACATGCGATGGTGCGCAGCGACGATCGCAGTCTCCCATTCAACGCCACCACTTTTTATTGACCGCCGAAGGCAAGCTGTTTCGAGTTCCATTCGAGTGCTCGTCAGATCAAGCAGGTCTATCTCAGAGACGGGTGCTGCTCGAAAGCCGCGGTTCATTTCAGCGGTCACCAGACCTTCTGACGTCAGCCGAGACAATGCTTCACGGACTGCGCCCAAGCTCACGCCGATTTGGGTGGCTAGCTGTCCAATGTTCAATTTCTCGCCCGGTCGCAACCGACAGGAGAGAAGGTCTGCCCGAAGCGTGACGTAAGCAGCCTCGGTGAGATTCCGTTCTTTGCCAACAACTTCGAGCATGTCTGCCTTTTTCTTCCGTCCGCGATCTCAAGTGTGACCACTACCAAACATATATGTAACTTAAGATAATATATTTAATTTGCAATCGTGCATTTTTTTTGCAAACTATCTCGGGTATTGGGGAGTGCAACATGCGTTTTGCTGTTTTTGAGAAGGGCTCCAGAGGCGGTTTGGCCCTTGAGGTGGAGGGCAAGCTGGTCGGGCTTTACGCCGATGACGACCGCTATCCTGGCGACCTCGCCAAGCTCGTCGCAGGTGGTTCAGCCGCCCTTGAAGCGGCCCGCCGCGCCCTTTCCAGGGGAAACGTGATTGACGGAGCCGACGTAAAGTTGCTGCCGCCGTTTCCCCGGCCCGGCAAGATTCTCTGTGTCGGCTTGAATTACCGCGATCACTCCGCTGAAAGCGGCTTCAAACAGCCTGATTATCCGACGTTGTTCGCGCGATTTTCATCAGGCTTTATCGGTCATAACGAAGCCATGGTCAGGCCGAAAGCGTCCGTCGAGTTGGACTATGAGGGCGAACTTGTCGCTGTCATCGGGAAAGGCGGCAGACATATTTCAAAATCCGATGCGCTCAACCATGTCGCGGGCTATTCCATTTTCAACGATGGTTCTATCCGCGATTATCAATTCATGTCGCCGCAATGGACAGTCGGAAAGAATTTCGACGGCACGGGCGCGTTTGGCCCGACCTTTGTGACGGCTGATGAACTTCCTCCCGGTTGCCATGGCCTCAAACTTATAACCCGGCTGAACGGGCAGATTGTTCAGAGTGCTGGCATCGATGACATGGTCTTCGATGTGGCAACGCTCATATCTGTGATCAGCGAGGCGATGACTTTGGAGAGTGGCGACATCATCGTGACCGGCACGCCTTCGGGCGTCGGCCTCGCGCGTAAGCCGCCCCTCTTCATGAAACCGGGCGATGTGGTTGAGGTCGAGATTGAGGGGATCGGCGTGCTGAGGAATCCGATTGTCGACGAAACATGACGCCAAAACAATAATAAAAAAGCGCCAAATCGAAATGGTTTTTAAATAATCAAGGGAGCGAAAAATGACTGCCAATCATGAATTTATTGCGCCCACACGCCGGCCGGGTGAACTCGGAATTCATTCGATTGACCATTGCCACATGGTCGTCCCCGATCTCAAAATTGCTCACAATTTTTATGATTCATTTGGGCTTGATGTTGCCGAAGTTGGCAACGGGCTCGCGCTGCAAACACATGGCAACGCGCATACATGGATCAAAATTGGTGAGGGAAGCCGGAAGCAGTTTGGCTATTTTTCATTCGGAATTTTCGAAGAGGATTTTACTTCTTTCGGAAAACATCTCCAAGACTGCGGTGTTCAGCGGATCGATCCGCCAAAAGGTTTCGATTCCATGGGATATTGGTTTCGAGATCAGGATGGCAATGCAATCGAAGTGAAGATCGGGCCAAAAACAACTCCTAACGCAAAATCAAGCTTCAGCGAACCGTCTGTCCCCGCCGGCGTGCGCGGCGCGCCCTATCGGAGCGCGGCACCGCGCGCACGCCCGCGCCGCCTGTCGCACGTTTTGCTGTTCACACCCGACGTGTTGCGCGCTATCGATTTTTATTCACGTGTCCTTGGTCTGCGCCTGTCAGACCAGTCCGGTGACGTCATTGCTTTCATGCATGGAATTCATGGAAGCGATCATCACCTTGTTGCGTTCGCGAAATCCGACGCACCGGGTCATCACCATTACAGTTGGGATGTTGGTTCGGTCTCGGAGATCGGTCTTGGTGCAATGTTCATGCTGGAGAAGGGATATTCGCGCGGCTGGGGCCTTGGCCGCCATGTCCTAGGTTCCAACTTTTTCCACTATGTGCGGGACCCATGGGGAAGCTTTTGCGAATATTCGGCTGACATCGATTTTGTTCCGGCCTCATGTGATTGGCCCTCGGGCGATCATCCCGCTCATGACAGCCTTTACGTGTGGGGGCCAAATCTCCCCGACGATTTTATCCAGAACTTTGAAATTTGATAAATCCCTGGTCAGCACGTGCATCACGTTTGTATTGTGAGGAAACAATGAACCATAAATTCGGCCTTTCTCTCGTTGCCCTCGCGACAATGACGCTAACGGCTATTGCTGCCGAAGACACTGTAAAAGTTGGAATGATTCTTCCACTGACAGGCCCTTTCGCAATCATCGGACGCGAGACACAGCTTGGCGCCCAGGTTTACCTTCAGCAGCATGGTAATCAGGCGGGTGGCAGAAAAATTGAACTCCTTTTCAGGGATGATGGCGGAGTTGCTGAAGTCAGCAAGCGGATTGCGCAGGAGATGATTGTCAACGAAAGGATCTCAGCTCTGCTGGGTATCGGAACAACGCCGTCCACAATTGCGGTCGCGCCCATGGCCACGCAGGCAAAAATTCCAATGATCGTCACGACGCCCAGCACGTCGTCTATTACAAAAATGTCGCCTTTTGTCGTGCGCACCGGGCATGCAGGTCCGCAGGTTATTTCTGTTGCAGGTGATTACTTCGCAAAGCATGGCGTCAAAACAGCCGTGACGCTCGTCTCGGATTTTGGGCCGGGTATCGATCACGAAGAGTGGTTCAAGAAGACGTTTGAGGCCGCCGGCGGAAAAGTCATCGACACGCTGCGTTCACCCTTCGTGAGTCCGGAATTTTCGCCCTATTTGCAACGTGTGGCGGACAACAAGCCCGATGCCGTCTTTATCTTTGTCCCGACCGGGCAGAATGCCACGTTGATGCGACAGTTCGCAGATCGCGGCCTCATTCAGGGCGGGGTCAAACTTCTCGCTGCGGGCGACGTCGTCGAAGAAGCTATGCTTGATCAGGTCGGCGATGTAGCGCTCGGAACCGAATCCGCTTTTCATTATTCCGAGGTGCATGACTCCAAGACTAACGCAGCTTTTCTGGAGGCGTTTAAAAAAGCTTCGGACGGGCTGCGTCCTAACTTTATCGCAGTCGGGGCTTATGACGGTGTCGCACTTCTGTCCAGGGCACTTACCAAGACAAAAGGTGCAACGGACGGAACGGGTTTGTTGGAGGCAATGAAGGGTGAGGCATGGGAAAGTCCCCGCGGCCCCATCATGATCGATCCGCAAACCCGTGACATCGTGCAAAACGTCTATTTGCGCCGTGTTGAAAAGCGCGACGGGCATCTGGTGAACGTCGAATTTGCGACGTTCGAGGCCGTCAAGGACCCAGCGAAATAAAGGAATAGATCATGCCTGATGGTCTCAGCTTGAATAGCGGCGGCATGCAGACGACGCAGGTTCTGATCGTCGGTGGTGGGCCTTGTGGACTGATGCTGGCCAATGAACTTGGACGGCGCGGCATCACGGCCATCCTCATCGATCAGAAGCCAACGACGGCGTTCAGTCCCCAAGCCAACGCCTGTCAGGCGCGAACAATGGAGCAATTTCGGCGGCTCGGCTTTGCGCACGAAATCCGCGCCATGGGCCTGCCGGCGGATTATCCGACCGACATCGCCTATTTCACGCGCTACGCCAAACCCGAACTGTCGCGCTTCAGCAGACCATCCTCGGGTGAGGCGCAGGAGGTCATCAAGACGATTGGTGGCTCCTGGAGTGCTGCGGAATTGCCACATCGCATCTCACAAAAATTTGTCGAGCAGGTGCTCTACAAACATGCGCGCCAATTGCCGACAATCACGTTGGCATTCGGCTGGCGCATGGACGCGGTCGAGGAAGGGCCGGGCGGCGTCGAAGCGCAGATCGCAAACGTCAACACAAATGAGATTCTTCAGATTCGCGCGCAATACATCTTTGGTGCTGACGGCGCGCGGAGTTTCCTGCGTCGGCAGCTCGGCTTTCAGTATCAGGGTGACAGCGGTCGCGAACGCGACTTCATGGGCGGTCAGATGCTTGCCGTCTATTTCAAGTCGCCTGTCTTTTACGACGTCTGCAAGGGTCCGAAGGCGTGGATGTACACGACGTTCAACGCGGACCGGCGGGCCCTTCTCATTGCGGTCGATGGTAAGGATACATTTGTCTTCCACACACAATTGCTGCCGGGTGAAGACTCTGACTCCGTGACCGATGAACGCGCCATCGCCTATATCGAGCAGGCCATGGGTGCTCCGCTTCCAGTTGAGATTCTGGACAAAGGGTTTTGGTTAGCAGGACGTGCGCTGGTTGCCGACCATTTCCAGCGCGGACGCATTCTTCTTGGTGGCGATGCCGTGCATCTGTTCACGCCCACCGGCGGCATGGGTTACAACACGGCCATTGAAGACGCGGTCAACATCGGCTGGAAATTGGCTGCTGTCCTGAAGGGTCAGGCGCCCGAGGTCTTGCTCGACAGCTATGAGGCCGAGCGTCGTCCCGTTGCGTTGCGCAACACCGGCTTCGCGCGATATTTCGCCGATTCAATCGGCCTTTACAAGCCATCGCCCGCAATTGAAGATGAAGGCGAGGTCGGTGACGCAGCCCGCAGCCGCGCTGGCGTGTATCTCGCCAATCATGCCGCGTCCGAGTTCAACATCCCAGGTTTCACGCTGGGTGCGCGTTATGATTCATCGTCGATCATCGCGCGCGATCCTGCTGCCTCGCCGCCAGATATGCCAAGCGTTTATGTGCAGTCCGGAAAACCCGGCGGGCGGGCCCCGCATGTGTGGCTCAAGGATGGGCGCTCGATCTTTGATACGTTCGGGTTTGAGTGGACGCTGTTGTCGTTTGGTGCGTCAAAAAACTATGTGGAGGACTTCAAGGCCGCGGCTCTTGTCATTGGAATTGAACTCGCAGTGGTCGAGTGTGAGGATGCGATCGCGCGCGATCTTTACGAAACGGATCTTGTGCTGATCCGACCGGACCAGGTGGTGGCGTGGCGGCATCGAGACACAGATGACCGCGCGTCCTCTGTGCTCGCACTGGCAACAGCCCGCACGGTGTCTGCAACCCCGAATCACTAGAAGTCACCGAGATCGCGCGACAAGCAATGTGTCATTAATATCAGGATTGCAGGCCATGATTATCGACATCTATACTCATCTTGCGCCAAAAAGTTTTCTGGACCGCATGGTCACGCTGGCCCCCCGGCTGGGCAACATTGCGACGCGGCTACTCGCTGTCAAACCGCTCTACGACCTCGACATCCGGTTCAAAGACATGGATGTCTTGCCAGATTATCGTCAGCTTATTTGCCTTCCCAATCCATCGCTGGAGGAAATAGGGCCGGTCGAAACTGGGCGCGAACTTGCGCGCATAGCGAACGATGAATTGGCCGAACTCTGCACGAAGTATCCAGATCGTTTTGTGGGGTTTGCTGCGTCCGTGTATCTTGATGATGTGGAGAGTGCGATTGCGGAGGCTGATCGCGCGATCCATCAACTCGGCGCCAAGGGCGTACTCGTTTACAATCACGTTGCTGGCCACCCCCTGGATGAAAAGCGGTTTCGCCCTTTCTTTGCAGCCATGGCCCAGTTCAGTCGCCCTATTTGGTTACATCCCACGCGTACAGCTGCGGTGAAGGATTATGCGAGCGAGGAAAAGTCGCGCTTTGAAATGTGGTGGTGCTTTGGCTGGCCCTATGACACGTCGGTTGCGATGGCCCGCCTCGTATTTGACGGCTTATTCGATCGCCATCCAGATCTTGAGATCATTACACATCACTGCGGCGGAATGATCCCGTTCTTCGATGGACGTGTCGGTCCGGGCCTTGATGTCCTGGGTGCGCGCACGACGGATGAGGATTATTCGCAGATACTCCCGTCCTTGAAGCTACCGCACATGGATTATTTCAAACGTTTCTTCGGAGACACGGCTATGTTTGGTGCGACGACCGGCGTTAAGTGTGGTCTCGATTTTTTTGGCCCATCAAAAATTGTATTTGCCACGGACGCACCTCTTGGACCTATCTGCAAAACGTATGACGGGATTGCAGACATGGACATTGATCCGACAGTGCGGGATGCAATTCTCTATGCAAACGCAGCAAAGCTGCTTCGGCTTTGACGCAAAAAATATCTTACTATCAATTCTAAACGTACGAACCATATCAGAAGGCGGCGACAGACTGCCATCAGGGAGGGTCAAAATATGTCCAACGTGCTTTCAAGACGTTTTCCATTATTCCGTCTGCTCTACATAATCGCGGCTATGGTGCTTTGTGACACTGCCAGTGCGAGAGCAGAGACTTATCCAAACAAGGCTATACGTATCATCGTCCCCACGGGTCCTGGTGGCGGCTATGACGTCTTCGGACGTATTATTGGTGATCAGCTTAGTCGAAAAATTGGTCAGAGCGTCGTTGTTGAGAACAAGACCGGTGCAGGGACAATCTTGGGGACGCAGGTCGTCATTGCAGCACCTCCCGATGGATATACGCTTCTGGTGGGCGGGTTGAGCAATATTGTTTTCAATGCAAACCTTTACAACCAAGC
>CAIZGQ010000739.1 GCA_903932565.1 uncultured Hyphomicrobiales bacterium | reverse complement strand
GCGACCGGTGCCACCGCACCGACTTTGGGAGCGGTCACGTCGGCCTCTTTCAGATACAACGGCTTAGGCGGAGATATTGCTGGGTCAGACAGGTATCCAATCTGGGCGATGGCCACGATTGATGGAGAGATGAGATCGCCCAAGACGGGGCGCTGACCACCGCCGATTTGCGCAATTTGCTCTGCCAAAATGATCGCTCCGGATCCCACCAGGACGATATCGCGCCCTGCCATTTTTTGCGCCACATCAGCCGCAGAGCGCAAAGCCGGCGCTTTCAGCGACCGGCCGTCGGAGCCAAATACTTCCACAAAAATTCGCCCATGACGGGCGTCTATACAGGCGATAATTTCGCGCTGTTCCGTCGATTGCATCAGCGGGGCTGCAAAAGCAGCGAGGCTTGAAACGCCAACCACCGGGATATGCTGAGCGACCCCGAGACCAATCGCAGCAGCAATCCCGACCCGCATGCCCGTGAAGGACCCGGGTCCGACGGCCACTGCGATGCGATCAATCAAACTAAAGCCAACACCTTGGACAAGGCGTTCAATCATCGCGAGCACCACAAGATCGTGTCCGCGCTGCAAGAGCACCCGCTCCTGCAAAACGACCTCACCCTTCTGCTCATCCCAGAGACAAGCCGAGGCGGCCTGGGACGACGTATCAATGGCAAGGATCATCGCTTCTTAGATCTGCTCAACGGCCTGCACCTCTGGGATGAAGTGCCGGAGCAAGTTTTGGACGCCATTTTTCAAAGTCGCAGTAGACGACGGACACCCGGCACATGCGCCTTTCATCGACAGATAGACAGTGCCGTCCCGGAATCCCTTGAAGATGATATCGCCGCCATCATTGGCCACAGCAGGGCGCACCCGGGTCTCAATCAAGTCTTTGATTGTCTCGACAATTTCCTGATCTTCAACCTTGAAAAACTCGTCCTGCTCAGACTCTGATGCTGCCGAAGCGGTGAGCATCGGCGCGCCTGAGACGTAATGCTCCATAATCGCACCGAGGATCGACGGCTTGATGTGCTGCCACTCTGTGGCGTCCTTCGTCACGGCAATAAAGTCGCTGCCAAGAAAAACGCCGGCCACGCCCGGAATGGCGAAAAGAGCGCGGGCCAGCGGCGCTTCGCCGGCCGATTCCGAGGTTAGAAAGTCCCGGGGGGAGCCCTCGAGAACCGGACGGCCGGGCAAGAACTTCAGTGTCGCCGGGTTTGGTGTGGATTCTGTCTGAATGAACATGTCTTGACCTCGCAGCCGGGTTCAAGGCCCGGCGGTGTCTGAAACGATTACCTACCATTTAGGGTGGCACCATGCACCGGGCAAGGCAAACCCGATTCTCAGCGAACGAACCCGAGAATATCTTTCACGGAGGACATGGTTGCCTGCGCGTGTACCCGTGCTCGGTCAGCACCACGCCGAAGAATATCGTCGATGTAGGCCTGGTCGGTTTGCAGCTCTCGCATCTTGGTTCCAATGGGTCCCAATTTCGCAACAGCGAGGTCAACCAACGCGGACTTGAACGTCGAGAAATTTGCGCCCCCAAAATCGCGCAGGACCTCAGCTTTGGATTGCTCGTTCAAGGCAGCAAAAATGCCCACGAGGTTGTCAGCTTCCGGACGACTGCCCAAACCTTCGATCTCCGACGGCAACGCCTCAGAATCTGTCTTCGCCTTGCGAACCTTCTGCGCGATGACATCTGCGTCATCCGACAAGTTCAAGCGGGAATTATCGGACACATCCGACTTCGACATCTTTTTTGCACCGTCACGCAGGCTCATCACACGGGTTGCAGGACCTTGAATCAATGGCTCGGGCAAAGGGAAGAACACATCGCCGAACCCATGATCCTGAATGGATTTCGAGAAATCATTGTTGAACTTTTGGGCGATGTCCCGTGCAAGCTCCAGATGCTGTTTCTGGTCCTCGCCAACGGGCACATGCGTAGCGCGATAAACGAGGATGTCCGCAGCCATCAAAGCCGGATAAGCATAAAGCCCGACCGACGCGTTCTCACGATCCTTGCCGGCCTTTTCCTTGAATTGCGTCATGCGATTGAGCCAACCCATGCGTGCGACACAATTAAAGACCCATGCAAGCTCGGTGTGTTCAGCAACCTGGCTTTGGTTGAAAATGATATTCGTCTCGGGATCGATCCCAGCTGCAATAAAGGCAGCGGTCACTTCACGGATATTAGATGTGAGTTTTGCGGGGTCCTGGGCAACCGTAATCGCGTGCAGATCAACGACGCAGTAGAGGCACTCATAATTTTTTTGAAGATCGACGAATTTCGTGATCGCACCGAGATAGTTTCCAAGATGGAGATTGCCGGTTGGTTGTACGCCAGAAAAAACGCGCTCTGGAAACTTCGTCATGCTTCTTCAACTCCGCACAAAATTGTTCCGACCCGGCACCTCATCATGGTGAGGTGTGCGCCGGAAAAAAGGTCTGATTTCAGATCACAGGATAAACCGGCTCAGGTCGACGTTCCGAACAAGATCGCCGACCGAATTTTCGACGAATGGTCCGTCAATCGTGATGGTCTCGCCGGCTCGATCTGAAGCAGTGTAACTGATGTCATCGAGGATTCTTTCCAGGACAGTCTGCAGCCGACGCGCACCAATATTTTCAACATTTGTATTCACAGACACCGCAATATCCGCAATGGACTCGATGGCGTCAGAACTGAAAACGAGCTCCACGCCTTCTGTCTTCATCAGCGCCTTATACTGCTTCACGAGGCTCGTTTCGGTCTCTGTCAGGATACGACAAAAATCATCCCGCCCCAACGGCTTCAACTCGACGCGGATCGGCAGTCGCCCTTGCAATTCAGGCAACAGATCGGACGGCTTTGAGACATGGAACGCACCTGACGCGATAAACAGAATGTGGTCCGTTTTCACTGTGCCGTGTTTGGTGGAAACATTCGTTCCTTCAATCAATGGCAACAGATCTCGCTGCACGCCTTCGCGAGAAACGTCGGACCCACCTCGATTTTCGCGCAGGCAAATCTTGTCGATCTCGTCCAGAAACACGATGCCGTTGTTTTCAACAAGCTTGATCGCATCCTGAATGATCTGATCCTGATCCAGCAGCTTTTCACTTTCTTCGAGCAGCAAAGGCTGGAAAGCTTCGCTGACCTTGAGTCTGCGCGGCTTCGTACGTGCCCCCATTTTGCCAAACAGGTCGTTTAATGAAATCGCGCTAATGTTGGAACCCGCCATGCCGGGCAGATCAAACATCGGAGGCTGCGAGGATTGCGCAATCTCCAGATCGATTTCCTTGTCGTCCATCTCGCCAGCCCGAAGCTTTTTGCGAAAACTCTCCCGGGTTGCAGGCGATGACGCGACACCAACGAGTGCGTCCAAAACACGTTCTTCGGCTGCCAGTTGCGCCCGACCATCGACATCTTTGCGACGGGTTTCCTTGACGAGGCCAATTGAAATTTCCAACAGATCGCGCACAATCTGTTCGACGTCGCGCCCGACGTAACCGACTTCTGTAAACTTGGTGGCTTCCACCTTAAGGAACGGCGCATTTGCGAGCTTGGCGAGTCGACGGGCAATTTCCGTCTTGCCGCAACCTGTCGGGCCGATCATCAAAATGTTTTTAGGCATGACGTCTTCGCGCATCTGCCCTTGCAGGTTTAGACGCCGCCAACGATTGCGCAGCGCAATCGCGACCGCGCGCTTTGCTTCCGCTTGTCCGACAATAAAGCGATCAAGTTCGGAGACGATCTCGCGAGGCGTAAGCTCAGTCATTTCACGTCTATCCAACCAAATCAAAAATAGGGGCGTGGCCGAGGAGAAAAGACCTCAGATTAGATCGATGGATTCGATTACGATCTGACTGTTCGTGTAAACGCAAATCTCTGCGGCAATTTCCATGGACCTCCGGACGATTGCATCCGCATCAAGGTCCGTGCTGATCAAGGCGCGGGCGGCCGACAAGGCATAATTGCCGCCCGATCCAATTGCCATGACCATGCCACCGTCCCTGACTTCCGGCTCCAGCACGTCACCTGTGCCAGTCAGGACAAGCCCGGTTTGCTTGTCCGCCACCAGCATCATGGCTTCAAGTTTCCTCAAGTACCGATCCGTTCGCCAATCTTTGGCGAGTTCGACACAGGCCCGGGTCAATTGTGCGGGATATTGATCGAGCTTGGCCTCAAGCCGCTCGAACAGCGTGAATGCGTCTGCCGTGGCCCCAGCAAAGCCCGCAACAACAGCTCCGCCACCCAGACGGCGGACTTTTTTTGCGTTCGCTTTGACGACAGTGGCTCCGATGCTGACCTGACCATCGCCCGCCATCACGAGCCGGTTGCTTTTCCGAACCATCAGAATCGTCGTTCCGTGCCAGCCTTGCCCCTCAGTGCCGCCAAGTTTCATCTGAAGCCCTTATGACTGGGGAAGATTACAGGTTCGCAGGCGGTCTATGGTCTCATGCACTTGGATGCAAGGGCGACCCGGGCCGCACACTCTCTCGGCAGGGTAGCAATAGCTTGCCCCCCTTGGTACAAGCCCAATCCGAACAGATTTGGAACTCGTCACATGCGGACCGCGAGCATCACGCGCAAGACCAAGGAAACCACGATCTCTGTCTCGGTCCAACTTGATGGGTCGGGCACAGCAAAGATCGAGACCGGCATTGGCTTCTTTGATCACATGCTTGACCAGCTCGCCCGCCACGGCCTGTTCGACATCGAGATCGAGGCCAAGGGCGATCTCCATATCGACATGCACCACACGGTTGAGGACGTTGGCATTGCACTCGGGCAGGCGTTTCGACAGGCGGCCGGCGATCTGCGCGGGATCGTGCGTTATGCGGACAGCTATTTGCCGATGGATGAGACGCTGACCCGCGTGTGCGTGGACGTATCAGGACGGCCGTTTCTCGTGTTTCGGACGGCGTTTAACACTGACAAAATTGGCGCTTTCGACACACAATTGGTTCGCGAGTTTTTCCAAGCCTTTGCCATGAATGCCGGGATCACACTCCACGTTGAGACGCTCTATGGCGTCAACGATCATCACATTGCGGAAAGCTGCTTTAAGGGGCTGGCACGCGCCATGCGTGCAGCTTTGTCGAAGGATTCGCGCCAGCTGGACACGATCCCGTCGACCAAGGGCACTCTTGGGGGCTGAAAGGCAATCAAATGGCCAGCTTTACAGTCCACATTCCGGCGGAGGGGCAGAGCCTCCCCGCACGGCTGGAACAGGCGCGTTTCATCGAGGACGGTTTTTCGTGGGCCGCTGCCTCCTATGCCCCCGCGTGGTTCGTCCTCCGGGGCGCTTGGCTCGGTCTAGCATCATGGATTGCTGCCGCAAGCGTCGTTGGAGTTCTGATGTATTTAGGCATTATCCAGCTTTTGAGTGGGCTGTTGATGTTGACCCTTATCGAATGGCTGGTGGGTCATGAGGCTCAAAGCTTCGTGCGGTTGGGACTGCGCCTGAAAAAATGGCAAATGATTGATGTTATTGTTGCATCAGGTCGCAGCGAAGCAGAAGAACGGTTCTTTGCCGACCGGGCGCCAATATTGATTCAGAGCTCCTACAAGGATGACGCGACACCCTTTGATCGCGGACAAACGTCCGGCTTAAGCATTGCTCAGCCCATGATCGGGATTTTTCCCGCCGGGGAGACGAGAGCTTGACAGTTACAATTGTTGATTACGGCTCGGGCAACCTGCACTCTGCGGTGAAGGCATTCGAACGCGCATCCCGCGAGCACGGCCTGGATTTGCCAATCCAACTATCCTCCGACCCAGAGCAGCTTCGGACGTCGAGCCACATCGTCCTGCCGGGCGTGGGGGCCTTTGCCGATTGTCGACGCGGACTTGAGGAAATTCCGGGCATGGTGGAGGCCCTCCACGAAGCTGTGCTCCATCAGGGGCGTCCCTTCTTTGGCATCTGCGTCGGCATGCAGCTGCTGGCCACACGCGGCCATGAACACCAGGTGACACAGGGACTGGGGTGGATCGGTGGAGATGTCGTCGCGCTCGAAACCGGTGACCAGGATCTTAAAATTCCGCACATGGGCTGGAATACGCTGGACGAAAAGCGTCCGCACCATCTGCTTGACGGAATCCCAACTGGCGAAAATGGCCTGAACGCCTATTTCGTTCACTCCTATCAATTTGTCCCGGACAGCACTGCGTCTGCGATCGCCACCACAACCTACGGCAAGCCCTTTGCTTCGATTGTTGGCCGAGACAATATCGTTGGTTCGCAGTTCCATCCGGAAAAGAGCCAGAAGCTGGGCCTCGCCCTGATCGCGAATTTTCTGAGGTGGCGCCCGTGATTTTATTTCCAGCGATCGATTTGAAAGAGGGCGCTTGCGTTCGGCTTATCCATGGCGACATGGCGCAGGCAACCGTCTTCAATGTTGATCCCGCCGCGCAGGCGCGCACGTTCGAGCAGCAGGGGTTTGAATATCTCCATGTGGTCGATCTTGATGGGGCGTTTGCTGGGAAACCGATGAACGCGATTGCTGTCGAAGCCATTGTGCAATCCGTCAAAATGCCGGTCCAGCTTGGTGGTGGCATTCGCGACATGCGCACCATCGAAGGCTGGCTCGGCAAAGGCATCTCACGCGTCATCATTGGAACGGCCGCAGTGCGCGATCCGGATCTGGTGCGCGAAGCAGCGCGCCTTTACCCAGGACGAATTGCGGTCGGAGTCGACGCTCGCGATGGCAAGGTTGCAGTCGAGGGCTGGGCTAAAGTTTCGCAGGTCTCGGCAATAGACCTTGGAAAGCGCTTTGAAGACGCTGGCGTGGCGGCTGTCATTTATACGGATATCGCACGCGATGGCGTGCTCAAGGGCCTCAATGTCGAAGCGACTTTAGCCCTTGCCGACGCGGTAAATATTCCGGTCATCGCGTCAGGCGGGCT
This sequence comes from uncultured Hyphomicrobiales bacterium, assembly GCA_903932565.1. Taxonomy (GTDB): domain Bacteria; phylum Pseudomonadota; class Alphaproteobacteria; order Rhizobiales; family Beijerinckiaceae; genus Terripilifer. Next base: position 2,921 of record CAIZGQ010000739.1, on the reverse strand, counting down.
CGCTTCCATGGATGACGTGTTGCGCCTGCTTGAGCCCGATTGCGCTAAAATCGCAGGCGCCATCAGTGGGCGGGCGCTTTACGACGGGCGGCTCGATCCGGAAACCGCACTTGCCAAGATCCATCAGGCGCGGGGGCTACAGCGTGCTTAAATCCCGCGTCATTCCCTGCCTTGATGTGAAGGACGGGCGCGTCGTCAAAGGGGTCAATTTTGTTGACCTTCGCGACGCGGGTGATCCGGTCGAAAGCGCGATGGTCTACGATAAGGCAGGGGCAGACGAGCTCTGCTTCTTGGATATCACCGCGAGCCACGAAAATCGTGGGACCCTGCTCGACGTCGTTCAGCGCACAGCTGAGGCTTGCTTCATGCCCCTCACGGTGGGCGGCGGGGTCCGGACCTTGGACGATATTCGGACGCTGCTCTTGGCGGGTGCCGACAAAGTGTCGATCAACACAGCGGCGGTGAATGACAGGGAGTTTGTGAAGCGCGCAGCGGAAAAGTTTGGCAGCCAGTGTATTGTTGTTGCAATTGACGCCAAATCGGTTGCAGCCGAGCGGTGGGAGATTTTTACCCACGGTGGACGCCGTGCGACCGGGATTGACGCAGTCGAATTCGCACAAGAAGTCGTGAGTCTAGGCGCTGGCGAAATTCTTCTGACTTCTATGGATCGGGACGGCACGCGGGTGGGATTTGATTTGCCGCTGACGCGGCTCGTATCGGATTCCATCTCTGTGCCATTGATTGCATCGGGTGGCGTCGGCAACCTTGATCATCTGGTCGCCGGCATCCGGGATGGACATGCCTCCGCGGTGCTCGCTGCCTCGATTTTCCATTTTGGCGAGTTTACAATTGGCGAAGCCAAACAATTCATGGCGGGCCATGGATTGAACATGCGCCTCGACTGATCAGGTTGCGGGGAAAATAGGTGACAACGTTCAACCTCGATGCGCTGGCAATCTTGATCTCTGAGCGCAGCACAGCGGCGGCGGCAAAATCCTACACAAAATCTCTACTGGAGGCGGGAACGCATCGCGTCGCCAAGAAATTTGGTGAAGAAGCCGTCGAAGCTGTGATTGCCGCAATGCAGAAGGATCAAGCCGGGCTGACGTCTGAAGCTGCCGACGTTCTCTATCATCTCTTAGTTCTGCTACACGACGGCGGCGTTCCGTTGCAGAATGTTATGGTTGAGCTTGAACGGCGGACCTCCCAATCCGGGCACGAGGAAAAGGCGTCAAGACCTTCCTGACCCATGCGCCGCCTCTGCGGCCGAAGGCTAACGATGGATAAGAGATTGCTTGGTTTGCCGCAGGATCTGTCTCCCTATCGGCACTTCACCAGGACCGAATGGGCCGGGCTTAGGGCTGACGCGCCGCTGACTCTAACGTTTGACGATCTGCAAAAACTGCAGTCCATCAACGACCCGATTTCACTTGAAGAAGTGGTTGCGATTTATCTCCCGCTGTCGCGATTGCTCGCACTTTATGTTGCGGCAACGCAGGGACTTTTCAAAGCGACCCAGCGCTTTCTTGACGCCGAAGACGGCAAGGTGCCCTACATCATCGGTATTGCGGGCTCTGTTGCTGTCGGCAAATCGACGACGGCTCGCGTCCTAAGCGCTCTCATGTCGCGCTGGCCAAATACGCCAAAAGTGGAGCTGATCACCACCGACGGTTTTCTCTATCCAAACGCCATCCTCGAGCGTGACGGCTTGATGGAAAAAAAGGGCTTTCCGGAAAGCTATGACGGAGCTGCGCTCCTTCGATTTCTTGCCGATATCAAGGCCGGCAAACACAAAGTTCACGCGCCGATTTATTCGCATCTTGAATATGACGTCGTGCCGGATGGGAGCGTGGTCATAGACCGCCCCGACATCCTGATCGTCGAAGGGCTCAACGTCTTGCTGCCCAATAAACCAGGCGCAGAAATTCCGTTCGTGTCGGACTTCTTCGATTTTTCGATCTATTTGCACGGGGACTTGGAGGATCTGGAGCGCTGGTATATCGCCCGCTTCATGCGTTTGCGACAGACGTCGTTTCGTGATCCGCGTTCGTATTTCAAACGCTATGCTGACCTGAGCGACCCGGAAGCTGAAGCGATGGCGAGGCAAATCTGGACCAAGATCAACCTGCGCAATCTTCTTGAAAACATTTCGCCCACTCGCCCTCGGGCAAGTCTGGTTCTGACGAAGGGCCCCACGCACCGCATTGAGCAGGTTGCCCTCCGTAAATTATGATCCGCAGCACTCAGATCTTTATGCCGCTGCTGTTTGCCAATTCGCGCAGATTGGTCTCTGGACGTGCGCCATAATGCTGAATGATTTCGGCAGCTGCCAAAGCACCAAGCGTTGCACAATGGCCATAATCCGAGTTCTGACAGAGACCCGCGAGAAAACCAGCGGCAAACAGATCGCCCGCGCCGGTCGTGTCAACGAGCTTGTCGATTGGCTGCGCGGGCGTTCTGATGAACGTATCCCCGCTGACGACAATTGACCCATTTTCAGAACACGTCACAACACCAAGGATTTTTTCCTGTTTCAAGGCAGACAGGGCACTGGCGAAATCAGCGGTCTGATACAGCGACTTCAATTCGTGCTCGTTGGCAAAAAGGATATCGACCGTTCCATTGCGAAGAAGGTTGAGAAACTCATCGCGGTATCGATCAACGCAAAACGAATCCGATAAAGTCAAAGCGACACGGTTCCCCGCTTTATGGGAAATCTCAGCAGCCCTCACAAAGGCCTCCTTGGCGGCGGCCGGGTCCCACAAATAGCCTTCGAGATACAAGATCGATGACGAAGCAATCGCAGCCTCGTCGAGATCCGCAACCGAAAGGTTCTGGCACGCACCAAGATACGTGTTCATCGTGCGCTCCCCGTCGGGCGTCACGAGCACATAGCAACGCGCCGTCGCCGGGCCTTCATC
>CAIZGQ010000738.1 GCA_903932565.1 uncultured Hyphomicrobiales bacterium | reverse complement strand
TGCCGAGGGTGACGATGCGCCCTTGCGCGGCCGCTTCACCCGCTGCGGAATAAAGCCGCTTCAAACCTTCGCGATCTTCAATTCTGTGATCTGCCGCCATGACGGCGACAATCGTGCCGGGGTCCCGGTTCGCGGCGATTTCCGCGGCGACCGCGACGGCGGGCGCGGAATCGCGACGCACAGGCTCGAGCGCAATTTCGGCCATGATGCCTATTTCAGCCAGTTGCTCGGCGACCTTGAAGCGATACTCGGCGTTGGTGATCACGAGCGGGCGCTCAAACACCGCGGCATCGGCGACCATCAGAGCCGTGTCCTGAAACGTCGAACGATTGCCAAACAGCGGGATAAATTGTTTTGGCAAGCTTTCGCGTGACTCCGGCCACATGCGCGTTCCTGCGCCGCCACACATGATTACCGGGACGATCTTCGCCATCGTGTTATCTCGTCTGGAATTTTTCTGTCACCAGGCTACGGCGCGAGGAAGTCCCTGCGTCAAGCTGCGATCTTCTGATAATCCTTGATATCTGAAAACGTGATCAGAGGCCATTTTTCCTGCTCATATTTCAGCGCCCATGCCGATTGGGCAAGAAAAACCGGCGATCCATCAAGATCGCGCGCCATGGACGAGGGATAAGCCCGCACGAATTTTTCAAGTTCCAGTGGATCGGCTGCCGACACCCAGCGGCAAAGTTCAAAGCGCGTTTGTTCGAATCCCGCTTCAAGACCGTATTCGGCTTTCAGGCGTTCCAGCAAAACATCCAATTGCAGCGCACCCACGACGCCGGCAATCGCACCAGATCCGTCCTGGGGCATAAACACTTGCACGACGCCTTCTTCGGCCATTTGTTGAAGCGCTTCACGCAGCTTCTTTTGTTTCATGGCATCGCCAATCTTCACGCGACGCAGAATTTCCGGTGCAAAGCTCGGCACGCCGCGGAACACGAGATCCTCGCCTTCCGTCAACGTGTCGCCAATGCGCAGCGTGCCATGATTGGGAATGCCCACGACGTCACCGGCAAACGCCTCTTCTGCAATCGCGCGTTCCTGCGCAAAGAAGAATTGCGGCGCATTCAGCGACATCATTTTGCCGGTGCGCGACAGTTTCGCTTTCATGCCGCGCGCGAGTTTGCCAGAGCACACACGCATGAAGGCGATGCGATCGCGATGATTGGGATCCATGTTCGCTTGTATCTTGAAGACGAAGCCCGTCATCTTGGGCTCGCGGGCGTCAACAAAGCGGGCAGACGAGTCCTGACCGCGCGGGGGCGGTGCGAATTCGCCAAGTCCCTCGATGAGATCGCGCACACCGAACGTGCGCAGTGCCGAACCGAAGAAAACCGGCGTCAAATGGCCTTCCAGAAAGGCCTTGTGGTCAAATGGACGACACGCGTCGACCGCAAGTGCGAGTTCTTCAGCAACGGCGGCGCGCTCGTGCTCGGGCAATGTCTCGACAATCGAGGGATCAGTGGGACCATTGACGTGGCGCGCTTCCTCGTCGGAATCGATGCGTCGCATCGTGCTGTTGCGCAGATCGTAAGTGCCAGCAAACGAGCGCCCACGGCCAATCGGCCATGTGAGGGGCGTCGTGTCCAACGCCAGCGTTTTTTCAATCTCATCCAGAATGTCAAACGGGTCGCGCGCATCGCGATCGAGTTTGTTGATAAAGGTGACGATGGGAATATCGCGCAGGCGACAGACTTCAAACAATTTGCGCGTGCGTGCTTCGATGCCTTTGGCGGCGTCGATCACCATCACCGCGGAATCCACGGCCGTCAGAGTTCGGTAGGTGTCTTCCGAGAAATCCTCGTGGCCCGGTGTATCGAGCAGGTTGAAGACGTGGCCACCGTGCTCAAAAGTCATCACCGAGGTGACGACCGAAATGCCGCGTTCCCGCTCGATGTTCATCCAGTCAGATCGGGTCTGGCGGCGGTTGGCCTTGGCGCGCACCTCACCGGCAAGCTGAATAGCCCCGCCAAACAGCAGCAGTTTTTCGGTCAGCGTGGTTTTGCCGGCGTCCGGGTGAGAGATGATGGCGAAGGTGCGGCGGCGGGCAACAGGGTCGGGCGTGGTCATCGGGGAGTCCGTGGGGCGCAGCAACAGGGCGGCGCGGGTCTTGCGTTCGATAGCCAAGGCGGACCGTGGGCGCAATGGTTCGCTTTGACGGCGCTTGCCCAGCAAGCTGCGCTATGGGCTGTCATTGCCACGACAATGGCCTCCGCCTATGTAGGTCGCCGAAGCCCGGTTGCGGGCCTTTGCCCAAGCCGGAACGAATCTATGGCCCGCGATGTGTCCGATAGCATGCCCGTCGAGTCCCGCGACGAGCTCGTGGCGTGGTTCGAGGAGGGCTGCAAGTCTCCAGACACCTTTCGCCTGGGCACGGAACACGAAAAGTTTCCGTTTTACGTCAACGACTTGACGCCGGTTCCCTACGAGACGCCGCTAGGCCGGGCGGGCGGCATTCGCGCGTTGCTCGATGGCGTCCAGGCGGCGACGGGATGGTCGCCCATCCATGACGGTGAAGCGCTGATCGGCCTGTATGACGAGCATGGCGGCGGCGCGATTTCGCTCGAGCCGGGCGGCCAGTTTGAGCTCTCGGGTGCCCCTCTCGACACGTTGCATGAGACGAGCGCCGAGCTCGATGAGCATCTTGCCATCGCGAACCGGGTCAGCCGCGCGTTGGGCATCGCCTTCCTCAGTCTGGGCATGAGCCCCTTGTGGTCCCTGGGCGAGACACCCCGCATGCCCAAGAGCCGCTACAAGATCATGACCGGCTATATGCCCAAGGTCGGCACGCGCGGGCTCGATATGATGTATCGGACCTGCACGGTGCAGGTGAACCTCGATTTTGCCAACGAGGCCGATATGGTGCGCAAGCTGCG
>CAIZGQ010000737.1 GCA_903932565.1 uncultured Hyphomicrobiales bacterium | reverse complement strand
TTCGCCCGCATCCAATGTGGACCCTCGGTCCGTATGGTTCATGTTGCTGCTAGCACGGCATCGCCGGCACGACGAGCGCTTCATAGCGCCACCCTGCACAGGCAGCAGGGGAAACCAAAAAACGCCCGCAATTTTGAAGGTGACCGGACATTTCGCAAGTGCGAGATGCTGACGATTCGTCAACCCAAGCGTGATTTGCATAGCTGTTGTGCTGCAAAGTGCCTCATTCCGCCTCATGGCGGCCTTATTCGTGAACAAATCCTAACCCGGTATGCGCCAATTGCATATCAGCCTCAACCGTAGACCTGTTTCCAAACGTTGTAGTTTCAACCATATTGCAATGCATCAAACACGGGTTGCCGGGCTTCCCCGACGATCCAACCAGAAAGGCAAAAGCCATGACACTCAAGTCCGTCACAGAGAAGCTGAACGCCTGGCGCCGTTACCGTGCATCGGTCCGTGAACTCCACACGCTGTCCGACCGCGAGCTCGCCGACCTTGGCATCAGCCGCAACGAGATCGAATTCGTCGCCAAGAAGAGCGTCGGTTTCTGATCCCCTGAACACTGAGAGTTTGCACGGTGCGATAGATCAGACCTCCCGCTGATTGGTCCCTGTGCCCAAGAACGCCCGCTGGCCCTCCCTCCAGCGGGCGTTTTGCATGTCGAGCTGCAGCCGGACTTGCGACTTGATCGCAGTGGCAAGCGCGCCCGCTTTTGGCTAGGGTCCGCGCCATGAGCAATTCACACGTTTCAACCTCTAACGCCCTGCATCCTGTTCACGTCATTGGTGGCGGACTTGCCGGGTCCGAAGCCGCTTGGCAGATCGCCAATGCTGGCGTGCCTGTCGTGATCCACGAGATGCGCCCTCAGCGCGAAACCGCAGCCCACAAGAGCCAGGATCTGGCCGAGCTCGTCTGCTCAAACTCCTTCCGGTCGGATGACCACGAAGCCAATGCGGTTGGCCTGATGCATTATGAAATGCGCCAGATGGGGTCGCTCATCATGGCACAGGCTGATTCGCATCAGGTGCCCGCTGGTGGTGCCTTGGCGGTCGATCGCGACGGCTTTGCCCAGGCCGTGACGCAAGCGCTGGAAGCTCACCCGTTGATTACCATTGAGCGCGGTGAGGTCGCCGGACTGCCACCCGCAGACTGGGACAATGTCATCGTTGCCACCGGCCCGCTGACGTCCGGCGCGCTCGCGCAGGCGGTCGGCGCGCTGACCGGCGAGACGGAACTCGCCTTCTTTGACGCCATCGCGCCGATTGTGCACCGCGATTCCATCAATATGGATGTCGCGTGGTTCCAGTCTCGCTACGACAAGGTTGGTCCCGGCGGAACGGGCGCGGACTACATCAACTGCCCCATGGACAAAGAGCAGTATGATGCCTTCGTCGCTGCGCTGGTGGCTGGCGACAAGACAGCCTTCAAGGAATTCGAGGGCACGCCCTATTTTGATGGCTGCCTGCCGATTGAAGTCATGGCTGAGCGCGGGCCTGAAACC
>CAIZGQ010000736.1 GCA_903932565.1 uncultured Hyphomicrobiales bacterium | reverse complement strand
GTCAAACGTGCCGACAAAGTTTTTGTGATTGAGCTCACCGTTGCAGCCGGAACACCCGAAAAATCTGCACAGATCGCCAATGCCATTGCCGAAGCTTACCTCGAAGATCAGGCTGCCGCCAAACAGCGCGCGGGCCGCGAAGCCGCCGACGCATTGACGGCGCGGCTTTCCGAGCAGCGTCAGCGCGTTGAGGACGCTGAAAACAAAGTGCAGCAATACAAGGCCGCCAAAAAGCTGATTTCGGCGTCAGGCCAATTGGTGAGCGAGCAGCAGCTGAGTGATCTTAATCGCGATCTGGAGGCCGCGCGGTTGCGAACCGGCGGCCTGCGCGCGCGTCTTGATCAGATGAACGAAACCTTGCGACGGGGCGGGGCCGGGGACGGCACAACCGAAGCCATACAATCTGCAACCATTGCCACCTTGCGGGAGCAGGAATCCGCTCTGATTCAAAAACAGGCGGATTTGCAGTCGCAGCTGGGGCCGCGTCACCCGGCCTACATCGCGGTCGATATGCAGATTTCCCGCGTTCGCCAATTGATCAGCGCAGAACTGGGGCGTTTGTCGAAATCAGTGAAGGCGGACTATGACCGCGCTTTGGCTGTGGAGCGCAGTCTGTCCAACAATCTTGAGCACTTGAAGACCGACAACCTGACCTCCAATCAGGACATGGTTCATTTGCGCGAGCTTGAAGGCGAATTGGCGACAAGCCGCTCCGTTTATTCCGCGTTTATGTTGCGTGCCAATGAGGCTCGCGAGCAGGCAGGAATCGACACAACAAACGCGCGCATCATCACGCGCGCGGTTCCCCCGCAAGATAAAAGTTGGCCTTTGACCGGCATTCTTCTGGCCGGTGCGATGGCAACGGGCCTTGGCCTTGGCACCATCGGCGTCATGACACGCGAATATATCAAGCCCAGCGTTTTGACACCGCGCCAAGCGGAGCAAATTCTGGACACTGTTGTCATCGGCACGCTGCCACCCGTGAACCCCAAGGCAGCGCGAGACGAAGCGTTCGACGAAGCTGTCTGGATGGCAATGCACAAGTTGTTCGACATGGATTCAGCGCCTGCCACACGCGGACCTGTGCGCAGTCTCATGTTCACCAGCAGTGCGTTTGATACAGTTGATTATCAGTCTTGCATGAGGGCTTTTGTGAAAACACTCGCGCGTGCCGGTGAGCGCGTGGTCTTCGTGATGGCTGATCCAACACAAAAAGTTGGTCCGGCTACGGACGGATTGATGGAGGTCTTGCGCGGGACAAAAACGTTTCGACAAGTGACAAACTTCGAAAGCAACGGAAATTTTTATCAGGTGGGCCCAGGGCGCTTGTCCGGTCGTATGCCCGCACGGATCAATCGCGACTTCGCCCAACAATTGCTGCTGGATGCACGCAAACATTTCGACATCATGATCATTGATGCGGGCGACCTTCGCGACAATTATCTCCTCGCGCCTCTGGTGGAGGATGTCGATCACCTCGTGACACTCGCCAAGCTGAAGCTGACGCCGCAGAAAGAATTGTTGGGGCTCAACGACGCCGCAGTCGAGATGCAGGGGCAGGTGTCCGGAATCCTGCTTGTCGAGTCGATGGGGCAGAGCTGACATGGCCCGCGCAGTGCCATACACGGGCGATCTGCCGTTTTCTCGCTTGACACCAAAAGCCCGGCCATTTCCGCAAAAGGCCCAGTCGCTGCGGGGCTGGCTTGCGATTGTCTTCCTGATCAATGTGGCGATTTTATTCGGCGTCTCTGGCGGCCTTCTGTGGAATTTCGGTATCAATTATGATGGTTTGGCCGGTGGTGCAGCGGCGAAGGTTCATCCCAGCACGTACCTGACTTTTCTTATCTTTATTCTAGCTGCATTTCAGGCCGGAAATCCGATCGCCTATGTCGTCAAGTCTTCGAAAACATGCCCGGCGAGCCTGTTTCTCTTCATTTGCTCGGCCTTCATGCTTGGCCACAGCTTGATCCGCGATGCCGGTGGTCTCTCGTCAACAATTGATACGTTCTTCGCGCCGGTTCTCCTTGTCATGTTGCTCTCCCGTCTGGAGGAGCAAGACATGCGTCGGCTTGAGATTGTCATTCACGTGTTGATGAGCGTAAACGCCATGATGGGGATCGCAGAATTCCTCACCAATGTGCGGCCATTCCAATACCGGTTTGATGGCGAGATTTTTCCATTTGATACGCGGTCATCCGCACTCATGGGACATCCCCTCGCCAACGCGTCGCAAACCGCGTGTTATGTTCTGGCGCTTCTAACTGGCGCACGGATGCTAACGTCCTACCAAAAGCTTTTGCTGATAACGTTGCAGATTGCTGCACTTGTGACGTTTGGCGGTCGCACGGCCATGGTCTGCGTGATCGTGCTTGGCGGCCTTCATCTCATGGGTGAAGGCTACCATCTGATCCGACGCGGGCAGGTTAGCCTTCGCGGCTGTATCGTCTTCATGAGCATGTTGACGCTCGTGCCAATGATCCTCGTTGTTCTCAACGCAAGCGGCTTTTTCGATGCGCTGATCGCACGCTTTGTGGATGATGGTGGCAGCGCAAATGCGCGTGTTGAGATTTTTGAATTGATCAAACAGATCCCGCTGCGTGACTTGCTGACTGGACCCGATCCAACGTTCGTCGACAGCATAAGGCGCATTCAGGGCCTGGAATGGGGGATTGAAAATCCCATCCTGCGGCTCGCCGTCTACCAGGGTGTTATCGTCACCAGCTTGATGACCCTTGCCGTCGTCCTGTTCCTGTTTGAGGTCTCGAAAAATCTGAGCCGCGGAATTTGGATGACGATGGTCGCGTTCTTTATATTGTCGATGACCGCTGAAACGCTGGGTGCAAAAACAACGCTTCTCTCGAAATATGTCGTCACAATTTTTGTGCTGTATCGGCCCTTCATGGCGATGCGGCAGTCAAAACATCACGTCAGCCCGAGTGCCTTGAGTATGGCGGGATCGAACTTGCGCGTTCCCTCATCCATGAGAGCGAACCCGTCAAACAGGTTCCAGAAGGTCCACGGAAAGCCATATGCCTCGGCCTCAAGTCGCACATCGCGGATATAGCGGGCACGGTCTTGCGCGCCTGCGGCAACATAGTGCGTGTCAGTTCGCAACGCACCAAACTCACCAATCAGAATGCGGGAGGGCGCAATATTTTGCATTGCCGCCCAAGCTGAAATTTGATCAAAATAACTCTTAATGAAAGGCCGATCTGGCCTTGCAGCAAAGTACTCTTTCAGTTTGGTCACGGTTTCCAGATAAGCCGCCGCCTTGTCAGTTTCCGATCGGCCCGTGTCACGCGACATCTGACGTCGGACAGACTGCAACGTTTGATCGAGCGATCCTTCGCTCCCAGGCCATGGCACGTTGTTCAGGTCGCGATAGACGGGTTCCTGCATCCAGGGCGCACCTTGGTGCGTGAAGAGATAGGGCTCGTAAAAATGAAAGGTGTAGAGCAGCGGCTC
>CAIZGQ010000735.1 GCA_903932565.1 uncultured Hyphomicrobiales bacterium | reverse complement strand
GCTCCCAGAGGACCGAGGTCCTAAACCCCCGTTCCCAATACAGAGCAAACGTTGGCAGTCAGCCACTCACTCGAGGAATGTGAGGCCCGCAGTCATTGATGCCTCGTACGCCTCTCGGCCAATCGCACTCCCGTCAAAATCGTTGTCAGGCCGTCAGCATCCGATTCATCATCTGCGACGTCGTTCGATTCATCTTCCAATTCCTGCCGTGTAACATGGTGATTGGCAAATGCTGCACCTGACGTGCCATCGCTGATTCGCGGTTCCTTTCTGAAAGCTGTCCATGAAGAGCCCGATGATTTCGTCTGATACGTTGGCCTTGGATCTGTCTGCGCTTGTCGGCTTTGGAACAAACTCGCTCAATCGGCTGTCGGAAAAGCGCGATGATGCGGCCTTCATCGCCAGCTTGCGTCACGCACAGACAGCCCGCACCTTCCTCATCGCGCGCGATATGCCGCTTGTTAGGGTGACATCCGGGACCGTGCCGCAACCCTTGTTCACGTTTGCTGCGGCCAAAGACATCGGCATCGCACGCGAGACGGTTCTGCTCGGACAAAGCGCTGATGGCCCGGTGTTTGCCGTCCTGCTCGATCCGGAATCCATCGAGGCATCCGCACCGACCGAAGGTCAGCCGACCCTCTTCTGTGTGCCCGGCCGGACTGATGTTGCGGTTCGCGATCTCCGGAGCCTCGCGACGGAAGCTCTGCTGTCGCATGATCTCGTCGGCCAACTAGGGCAGGCCAAGAGCATTCTGCATTGGCATGCAAAGCATCGCTTTTGCTCGGCCTGCGGGACGCCAAGCCTGCCCGCGCAAGCGGGATGGCGGCGCGATTGCCCGGCCTGTGGCACCAGCCATTTTCCGCGCACCGACCCGGTGGTGATCATGCTTGCCACCCATGGCGACAGATGCCTGCTCGGTCGCCAGCCGCGGTTTCCTGCTGGCATGTATTCCGCGCTCGCAGGCTTTCTGGAGCCCGGCGAGACCATGGAAGCTGCCGTGCGGCGTGAGATCCTGGAGGAAAGCGGCATCCGAATCGGCAAGGTGACGTATCTGGCGTCCCAGCCCTGGCCTTTCCCGGCTTCACTGATGATGGGCTGCCATGCCGAGGCGCTGACAACGGACATTACGGTGGACGACGTTGAGCTGGAAGATGCGCGCTGGTTCTCCCGCGCCGAGGCCCGCGCGATGCTGCAGGGCACGCATGCCGATGGCTTGAGCGCGCCCAAGCCCGTCGCCATTGCCCACCACATTCTGAAGGCTTGGGTGGAGCAGGGCTAAACCGGTTTTGCGGCCGCTGCGCGAACCAATGCGAGCGCAGCCGCAAACGCGGCTTCCACATCCATCTGAGTGGTGTCGAGTTCGACCGCGTCGGCGGCCTTTTTCAGCGGCGCTGAGGCCCGGCCCGAATCGCGCTCGTCGCGCTTGCGGATATCTTCCAGCACGGACGCGTAATCGACGCGCTCACCGCGACCGGCCAATTCCAGCGCCCGACGCTGGGCGCGGGTCTCGGGTGCTGCCGTCACAAAAATTTTCACCGTCGCATCCGGGCAAATAACGGTGCCGATGTCGCGGCCGTCGAGCACAGCGCCCTCCTGCCGACGTGCGAAACGGCGCTGCGTCTCGATCAAGGCTTCGCGCACGGCGGGGATCGCGGCCACGACCGAGGCCGCCTCGCCCATTTCGCGGCCACGCAGCAGCGCTTCATCAAAATCGGTCAGTGCCAATCCGCGTGCGGCCGAGACAGCATGCTCAATGTCATCGAGACGATGGCCAAGCTCGATCATGGCACGCGCTGTCGCCCGGTAGAGCAGACCGGTATCGAGATGCGCGACGCCCAAATGCGCGGCCAGCCGACGGGCAATGGTCCCCTTGCCGGATGCTGCCGGACCATCGATGGCAACGATCATGGTGCTTTGAACTCCGCGCCAAGTTGCTCCATCACAGGCCGAAAGCTTGGGAACGAGGTTGCGATCATGCTTTCGTCGTCGATGGCCACCGGATGCTGGCTTGCAAGGCCCATCACAAGAAAGCTCATGGCAATGCGATGATCGAGATGGGTTGCGACGGGTCCACCGCCACCCGCGACCATTCCATTCCCGCCCGTAACAATGAGATCGTCCCCCTCGATACGGTTGACGACGCCGGTTTCTGTCAGGCCATCGGCAACAGCCGCCAGACGATCGGATTCCTTGACGCGCAGCTCCGCCAACCCGCGCATCCGGGTCTCGCCCTCAGCAAAAGCCGCCGCGACCGCAAGGATCGGATATTCATCGATCATCGAGGGTGCGCGCTCGGCTGGCACATCCACGCCCTTGAGTTTTGAAAAGCGCACCCGCAGGTCGGCAACGTCTTCGCCGCCTTCAAAGCGGGCGTTCTGCACCTCGATGCTCGCCCCCATCTCCTGGAGTGTGGTGAGTAGGCCTGTGCGCAACGGGTTCATCATCGTGCCTTCAATCAGCACGTCCGATCCTGGCACCAGAAGTGCGGCCACCAGCGCAAAGGCCCCAGAGGATGGGTCCGCAGGCACCAGCACGTCCCGCGGCTTCAAATCGGGGCGGCCCTGCAGAACGATTTTGCGGCCATGCGTGCCGTGCGGCTCGCTCTGGATGGACGCACCAAAAAAGGCGAACAGTTTTTCCGTGTGGTCGCGGGACGCTTCGGCCTCAATCACAGTCGTCTGGCCTGGCGCGTTGAGCCCAGCCAGCAGAACCGCTGACTTGATCTGGGCCGAGGCCACAGGCGTGCGGTATTCAATCGGGGCGGGCTCCGCCGAGCCGCGCAACCGGATCGGGCAACGACCGCCCTCCGCCTGCTCCAGCACCTGCACGCCCATGAGCACCAGCGGGTCCAGAATTCGCCGCATGGGGCGCTTGCGCAGGGAGGCATCCCCATCAAACGTCGCGGTGATGCCATGCCCACCGACAACGCCCATCATCAGCCGTGTGCCAGTGCCCGCATTGCCGAAATCCAGCGGTGCCACAGGCTCCAGCAGCGAGCCGAGGCCTGCCCCATGCACACGCCAGCTGCCCGGCGCGAGGCGGGTGACCTTTGCGCCAAGTGCCCGGCAGGCATCGGCTGTCCGCAGCACGTCATCGCCCTCGAGCAGGCCCTCGATCTTCGTCTCACCGACGGTCAGCAGCCCCATGATGAGCGCGCGGTGGGAAATGGACTTGTCGCCCGGCGGGCGAAAGCGGCCGGTCAGGGCCCGGCTCTTCATGGCCACCAGCGGGCTTGGATCACCATGTCCGGCATGATCACCATGCGCGGCCTGTGCGCCGGGCGGGTTGGAAGATGTGGCCACCGGATCCTCTTAACAACTGCGCATAAAACAGCGCCTGACATGACCCTGAAACGATACGTCAACATGACATCGGGTGGCGGCTCGTAACACGCGATCCCCAGCCTGTCATTATCAGCCGCAATTCCCATTTGACACGGCGCTGGCAGCCGACTAACCGGAGCGCCGTCTTCCTTCAATTCTGCCGCCCTTATTTCCGGGCGCTCCATCCGAGGATCGTTTTCGTGGGCAAGCCCGATCTCGGCGCCAAGCGCCATTGTCAAAACTGCGGGGCGAAGTTTTTCGACCTCAACAAAAGCCCGATTGTCTGCCCGAAATGCGACACGGTGTTTGTCGTCCAGATGAGCCGGGCCGCCGCCCGCGCCGCCGTTGTCGATGACGAGGAAGAAGCCGAAGTCGACACCGCGGGCGCGGAAGTCGTTTCGCTTGAGGAAGTCGCCGTTGAAGAGGACAAGGGCGTCGTCGTCGATGATGATGTGGAAATCGAAGACGATCCGGAAGCTGACGACACCTTCCTGGAAGAAGAAGAGGGCGACAGCGACGACGTGGCCGACCTGATTGATGGCGACATCGAGGACGACGAGGAAACCTGAGCAGAGCGGCCGCCTGCGCTTTGCGCTGAATTTGGCCTGAAGCGAGCTGTCGCCCCCGCAATGAAGGAGGCCTCACGTCTGGCCTCTCAGTTGGTCTCACGTCTGGCCTTAAATGGGGCGTGCCGGAAAAAAGACTGTAACGGTCTTGTGAAGGTGCAAGGTTGCAGCTATACACCGCCGCGTTGGCAGACAAAGCCAATGCCACCGCCTCCCCCAAAGAGGTGGTGTTGTTCATCTGCCGGCAAGTTTACTCCGATGGCAGGTGACTTCGTGGGGCCATAGCTCAGTTGGGAGAGCGCTTCAATGGCATTGAAGAGGTCGTCGGTTCGATTCCG
>CAIZGQ010000734.1 GCA_903932565.1 uncultured Hyphomicrobiales bacterium | reverse complement strand
TTCTTCGAGATTGAGCCATGGCATCAGCTTCAGGATTAAAAGATCGCTCCCACGCCCACATATATGCGCATTGGGAACATTTGGACGCATGGACATCTATGCCCCCTTCAGCCCGTTGCTGTTTGATAGCTATGATGATGAAAAATCGACCCGGCCTCAATGGGCTTATATCTTGGCCATGTCGAGAGTTGGGCAGGGCCGCGGGCATCAGCAAAGATAGAGCAGCAAGAGCCCTTCAGGAGCTTGAGGAAAAGGGATGGATCGTGGTGACGCGTGTTGCCCTCTTTGGCTCTCGTAACGGCGGTGCGCGATATGCGCTGACCATGTTTCCCAATGATGCTGACGGCAAGCCTGCCAGCTTTGCTTTCGAAGCATGGACTGAAAAATGATTATTTTTTTGGGCTGTGTCGCGGTTCAAGGACAGACACGTCGCATCACAAGGACAAGACAGTCTCAATTTGAGGACGCAGCAAAAAAGCGTTTAAAGCTTCTACAGCAAATTGCGATAATTATACCGAATAATATCAATGTTCTAGCGCCACAACAGAAGGGCGCCAGGAATGGGCCCTACAACCAAACACACAGCTAAATTACAGTGGTTGTTGGCGGCATTGAAGCTAAGCGCGATTTTTGCCTCCCAGCACAGTGCCTCAGTTTTGCTCAATCATAACCCATGTCCCATTTTTATCTTTCATCTCTTTGGTCGAGACAGAAGTATCAAAATCGGTGCAATCCCTCACATCGCCAAATGCGTTGAATGAGCAGATATCTTTCTTGACGATCACACCTGAAGCGTTTTGCGCCACCCGCGTCATCATATCCGTCTCGTCTTTCCATTTGAAAAAGACGGCTGTATTGCAAATTTTCAGCTCAGGTTGGCAGCCACGTTGCATGTTGGCAGTGCCGCCGTGTTGCTGCGCTGACAATGCGATGGATGATGAAGTCAAGTCACCCGATGCATTCCCGGTCGAAGCGAATGAGGCCTTGGAATTTGTAGTGGGTGCCGTTTGGGGCTGAAAGGTTGTAGGGGCTGCAGTTTGGTTTGGCCTTCCAGTCAAAGTGGTGCCCATCGAACGCAATTCGTCAGGCGCTAGCCACACAATCTGGGATGGGGCGTGACAACCATCTTCCCTAAAATCTTTTCAGGTACTCCAAGCTCTTTGCTGGCGCGGGCCATGCCTATCGTTGCAGCCGCAGTCCCAGAAGTTTCACGGCCATTTTCATCGGACGCGCCGTGAACGCCGACCTGTGCATTGAAGCTTGCGTATTTTTCCGATCCAGCCGCAAAAATGAGGAAGCATGCCGATGCGCAGACGTTCCCGTTTGGTACTACTGTGGCGATTTTTGCGGTCTGCAGTGCGGCTGCAAGCTTCATGCCCTCCAGCAAATTACCGCCCTGAGAGTCTAGGCGAATGGCAGACACAAGACGCCCAGCCGCATTGGCCCTTTGGACAAGGCCTGCGAAGCTATTTGCATCCCCCGGCATTATCTCGCCCGAAAGATAGATGACCTCACGGCCCTCCTTTGAAGTCGCGGATTTCAGATCTGCAGCTAAGCTTTGGTCGAACACCGGCACACAGCAAATCAATAATTTCGCCCAACGCAACATGGCTGCTCTTCTATATTAAATAAGGCTACTTTGCTGGCAATACGAGTCAACAAAAAATACTGTCAAAAGAGCGCGATGATAAATTGTGATAAATCTCTGGAAGCAGGATTCTATTCAGATAAATTCTTTTGTCGCTGTCCGCTTCATCGTAGCCAAGCTAAAATTTGCCTTTTTGTATTTTATCTGATCACACGCGAAACTTGGCTTCGGGCAATTTGGCGAATTTGGAAAGACCGTTATGCGCGCTCTTGCACTTAGGCATCGTTAATCGCAATAGCCTCGGAGCCTAGTGCAACCATCGACATGCAAACATACTAGCTTCAGTTTGGCTCAATTATTTCAACCGTGATGCACATTTCTGGTGGAGGTTCTTGTCAGATGGACTTCCGCGCTGCGGGAAATACAATTTTTGATAACAACGAAATTCTGAAGGATCCTTCAAACGGCATCCTAAAATTAAACAGCAAAAGCAGTTCGGCCTACCGTGTGAGGTCTGCAAACCGCGGGTCTGATGAGTTCATCATTAGAGTCCCCCGCAATAGCTCGGTCCTATAAGGTCCATGTTCTATGGACGTGCCCATTATATCTGTTTGGTCAGAAAGGATTCTGGGCATGACAGAAATTTCTGGAAATTTCTGAATTTACAATTGTATTTGAAATATTAGACTTTCTGTACACCTCGCGCGCGCGGGGCTCAATTACAGTCGTCGGGGCAAAGACTTCATACCTCATGACTGGCACACCTCGGGCGAATGGCTATCGCGAAACATCATCTCTCGGTTGTCAGCCACCAGCGCCAGAGTTTCTACAATGGCCGGCTTCGCAATCCGGACTAGCCTCGCCAGCCACACCAGCAATAGCCTAAAGGCCGCCGATGAATTAACATATAACCTGGAACACATCGTGGGGGCTGGCCATGACCGATGAGGAATGGGTTTTGGTGGCACCAATGCTCCCGCAATCGGCGTCAACAGGCATACCCGCCTCAGTAGATTTGCGCGAGGTCTTGAACGCCATTCGCTACCTTGCGCCGTGGGGCTGCGGGCGGCGCATGCTCCCCAACGATTTTCCGCCCTGGCAAACTGTGTATCGGTGGTTTCGGCGTTTCATGCGCCGCTTCATGTTCCACACAATCCACGACATGTCGCTGATGCCCGACCGTGAGAGTCAGGGCCGTGAAAGCAGCCCGACGGGCGGCATCCTCGACAGCCAGTCCGTCAAGGCTCCTGATGCTAAAACGAGCGGTTATGATGCGGGCAAGAAGGTCGTCGGGCGCAAGTAGCATATCGCTGTGGATACGGACGGACGTTTGCTGATGCTCAACCTGACACCCTCCGACGTGTCCGACAGCGCAGGCGCTCAGCTCATCCTTGACGCGGTGCGCAAACGCTGGCCTTGGCTGAAGCATCTGTTTGCCAACGGGGCCTATGACCGCACGCAACTGATGAACAAGGCTGCATATCTAGACTTCGTCACCGAAATCATCCGACACTCCGACAAAGCTGCGGGTTTTAAAGTTCTCCCACACCGCTGGGTGGTCGAGCGCACCTTCGGCTGGATGACGAGATGGCGGCGGCTCGTGCGCGATTACGAAGAGCGCGTCGATGTCTAAGAAGCCATGATCCATATAGCCCTCGGAAGCCTCTTACTGCGCAGGATCGCTCAATGAGGTAGTTCTCAAAAGGACTTTTATGCCCCATCAATCAACTAATATTTC
>CAIZGQ010000733.1 GCA_903932565.1 uncultured Hyphomicrobiales bacterium | reverse complement strand
GATCGGGGCGGAGGTGCTCACGCTTCACGACGCCGCCCGTCACTCGCTCGATGTCAATCGCCCGCTCAGCGGTGACGCGGGCCCGTCCAGTTCTCCACTGGTGAATCGACTGCGACTTGATCCCAAGCTGTTTTGCCAATTCGGCTGCTGTGCCGAAATACTCAATGGCGCGCTCTAGCGCAGCTGCGTTATGGGGATTGTAAATTACGGTCCTGGTCATGCCCTTACATCAAGCACAGCCTTTGCCCCCCGTCAAGGGGGAACGGTGGGGAAAATTTCACTCACTGATTGAAAAAAGCCTTGCAAAGCCGCAAAGTCTGTGACTTAATGATTGGACCGAACGGGAGACCCCGATGCCACTCCGATACGAGCCTTTCAACTCCCCATCCTCCCAGCCTCTCGACGGCTACCAGGAGAACGACGAGCAGGCAGACTGCGATTTCTGCAACGAGAAAGCCAATCTCGTAACCCCGGAGGGGTATCCGATCTGCACCTCATGCGCCGAGGAGCGCGTGGACCCCCGTTTCCACTTTTCCATCAGGGAATGACGATGATTCACTTCATAGTAATGGTTCTAGCGATTTACGCGATCGTCCATCTGGTTAACATCATGAGCAGGGGATAAGTTCCATGTCAGTTTTCAGCAGCCCAGCCGTCCACTTCGTCGAGCGCATCGGCGCCAAGACGCAGACCTTCGTCAGCCATGGCGACCTGGTCACTAACATGACCCTGAAGTTCTTTGTCGACCGCAGCCACCTTCACCTCGGAAAGACCGAGGGTGAAATGGATATATACGCCGACGGAGCACTCGCCACGAAATTACAGCGCATCGCAGAGTTCATTAATGAAGTGTTTGCTGACGAGCCGGCGGCCAACGTGGCGGCGAAGTGATGACCGCCGCTCATGCCGAAGCCGAGGCTCTAGGACGGCTTCTCGACGCGCTGGACGTGATCCACCGCGCCAACGCTCTAGGGCTCAAGATCGAGCCCCGGGACTTTCAACGGATGAGCAAAACCTACGAGGCCTATACAGAGGCGGCCGAGGCGCTACGCAAGGCAATCGAAGACAAGGAGTAACGCCCATGCTCACCACGCTCGCTCTCTTGACGGGAACGCTGCTCGTCTTACGCGCGGCGATCGGCTTAACCGCGGCGGTCGCTCTGGCCACCAAGCGTAACGGGAGGAACTGATGCTAACCGTATCTCAAATTCTTGCCGAGTTCGACAAACGAGCCGACGATTGGGAGATCTACGGGCAGGCGTATTTCTGCTCCGACTTCGCCTATTCGCTGGCGGCCGCGTTGCGGCCCCGGCATCTCCGCCACGAGTTCCGCGTAGCCCCGCACGGGGCGCTGCGCTGGGCAGTCGAGCGGAGGCTCCGCCCATGAAATCCTCATACCCGACCCCGCTGCACTGGACATGGTGGCGCACGGTCATCGCCAACATCGTGCGATCGTTCCGTGAACCGGAGCCGCCGACGCCCGACGAGTTGTACGCGCAGGTCGACGACCGAGACGCGCGCATGCGGGAAGCCTTGAGGAGTTTTCGGAAATGAAGACAACCCAGCTCCAATTCGAGGAGATAGCGATTGACGCGGATGATGAGGGCTTCGTCCCGATCGACACGATCGTCCTCAAAAACATCGTCGCCGATCTCCGCGCCCTCCTGCAGTACGAGGCGGCCGGTGCGGCCCAGTTCAAAGCGCCGCTGGTCAAAGCCTACGTTTCCGACGCCCTGACGCAGGCGCGCGATCTGCTGGCGATGGT
>CAIZGQ010000732.1 GCA_903932565.1 uncultured Hyphomicrobiales bacterium | reverse complement strand
TTCCTGCGCGAAAACCGCGTGGTGCCTGAAAAGAACGATCTGAATTCACTGCTGTTTTTGCTGACGCCGGGCGTCGAGGCCAGCAAGGCGGCAACACTTGTGTCCGCGCTTGTGGCGTTCAAGAAGCTGCATGACGAGAATGTGCGGTTGGAGGAGGCGATCCCGGAATTCGTGCAGCGCCACCCCAAGCGCTATGCCGGCCTGCGGCTGCGCGATCTTTGCGGAGAGATGCAGCAATTCTACAAGGCTGCCAACATGAGCGGGCTGCAGAAAGCCATGTTCACGCCGCAGCACCTGCCAGAGGCCGTGATGACACCCCATGCGGCCGCCCAGCAGCTGACCCGCAACAATGTGGATTACCTGCCGCTGGACCAGCTCGATGGGCGCACGGCGGCGACCCTGTTCGTCATCTACCCGCCGGGCATCGCGACCATCGTGCCAGGCGAGCGGATCAATGAGCGCTCGCGGCCGGTGATTGATTACCTCATGGCCTTCGAGAAGGCGGAAAACCTGTTTCCGGGCTTCAACGCGGAAATCCAGGGCCTCTATCGCGAAGTGGATGCAAGCGGCTATGTTCGCTTCCACACCTATGCGGTGCGTCACTGACGCCTGAGCCTTGAGTTGATGTCTGTATGAACGACGCAGTTGAGGAGCAAAAGCCCGCCATCCGCATCCGGCCCTCGCGGGACGAGGATGTGGTGGCGATGCTGGCGATCTATCGCAATTATATTTTTACGGGTGTGGAGCCCAAGGCGCGGCTTGAGTCGTTCGAGATCAATGCGGATGATCTCAAACGCCGCCGCAAGAATATGCGCAACAGCAAGATGCCGCATATCGCGGCCGAGGCCGACGGGCAGGTGGTGGGCTACGCCTATGTGGTGCCGTTTCGCAAGCGCCCGGCCTATCGCTTCACGGTGAAGCACTCGATCTATATCCATCCCGATTGGCTGCATGCGGGGCTTGGCAAACAGCTCCTCAACGCGCTGATGGATGCCTGCGCGGCCGCTGGGTTCCGCCAGATGCTGGGCTATGTGGATTCCATCAACGAGGCCTCGATCCGCCTGCATGTGCGTTGCGGGTTCAACGAAGTTGGCCGACTGCCGGCCGTGGCGTGGAAGTACGACCGTTGGTCCGACGTCGTGATGATGCAGCGCTCGCTCGGCGAGGGGCTGACGAGCCCGCCGACAGGGTGAGTGCGCGTCACGCCGCGGGCAGATAACCGTAGGACCGCCGGAACATTTCCATCATGTGCTCACCTGTCGTGCAGGGCGGGTAGAGGCGGGGGTGGTCCGGCGTCACGCAGGTCGGGATCGGCTCGATCACAGCATCTTCACGCGGGCTGTGGAAATAGGGCAGGGAATACCGGACGCCGTCCGGCTGCTTGTTCATCACGCGGTGCATGTTGGAATTGTAGATGCCGTTGGTCCAGCGGGCCATGAGGTCGCCGAGGTTGACGACAAAGGTGCCCGGGATCGGAATCGCCTCAATCCAGTCCCCGGTGACCGTCTGTACTTCAAGCCCGCCGGATGAATCCTGCGCCAAAATGGTGATCGCACCCCAGTCGGTGTGGGCTCCCGCACCCATCTGGTTAAAGTCAGCGCCCGCAGGTTGCGGCGGATATTTGATGAAGCGCAGGTTGGCGCCAGACCATTCAAAATAGGGCACGAACCAGTCCGGCGGCAGGTCGAGCGATTGCGCAATCAAGGCGAGAACATGGTTGCCAAGGCGGCCCATGGCTGTGTGATAGGCAATTGTTTGGTCTTTAAAGCCGGAAATCTCCGGCCACAAATTATGCCCAACCCCGCGCCACTTCTTTTGCGCATAAGGATGATCGTCCGGCAAGTCCATGCCGCAATAGAACGCTTCTTTTAAATCCGGGGGAGCTTTTGGGGCCTTGGCATCCTGACTATCGAGGGCTTGGCCGCCCATCGGCTCATAGCCCGCCGTCGTCGGCGAGTTCTTCATATGGATCTTGAGTTTTTGATCCAGCGGCAGATCGAAAAGCTGTTTGGCGGCTGCAAATTGTGCTGCAACAAAATCGGCTGAAATGCCGTGGTTGCTGATGTAGAAAAAGCCAAGTTCCCGGCAGGCACGGTGGATTTCATTGGCGGCTTTGACCCGCGTATCGACGTCCCCACCAAAGGTTGCGCCAAGATCGACCACGGGAATGGAGCGTGGCGGGCCGGGCGGTGTGTAGATGATCATGCCAACCTCCTAATTCGCGCATTTTAAAAAGCGGCACGTCAAATGGCCTCAGTCAGACATCGCAGCCGTGACTTCGACTTCGATCTTGAACGCGGGAAGGGTGAAGCCTGAGACAATCAACAATGTCGAGGCATAGCCGGAGCCGCCGACGTAGCGCTCGCGGATTTTGCCATAGATCGGAAAATAAGATCGATCTGTCACGAAGGCAGAAAACCGCACGACATGCTGAAAGGTCATGCCGGCCTCTTTCAAAATCGCGCCAATATTTTCAAAACAGATCACGGCTTGTTCTTCGACAGACTCCGGAATTTTGTCGTCAGGGCTGATGCCCAATTGTCCTGATGTGAACAGAAGGCGCGGGCCGGGCGGTGTCACAACGGCGTGGCTATAGGACGCAAACGGTGGGCGAACGTCGGACGGATTGATAAGCTTGTTCATGATGCGTTTGAGCTTTGGTTTTGCTAATTTGTGAAAATTGCGAAAATCGCGACGCAAAGCTTACGCCAAACGAGGGATGGATGGCCAAACACGACTGGATGATACCGCAGGCGGATGCGTTCGTGCTGGCAAATGCCCGCATACCTGCTTGCCTGTCCGAAGGCGTGGAGCTTCCGCCTGTCGATTCCGAGCTTGTCGCCTGCGATCTTCTGGTGCGCAACGGCAACATCGCCGACATCGCGGTCCCAGGACAATTGGGTGGCGCGCACCCGATTGTGGACTGCGATCGGGGCATGGTCCTGCCGCGCCTTGTGGATCTCCACACCCATCTCGACAAGGGGCACATTTGGGCTCGGCATCCCAACCCGGACGGCACCCATTGGGGCGCGCGCTCGAGCGTCATGGCGGACCGCGAGGCCAATTGGTCCGTGGACGATGTCCGCACCCGCATGGAGTTTTCGCTGCGCTGCGCCTACGCGCACGGCACCTCGGCCATCCGCACGCACATCGACTCGCTCGGCAAGCAGGCGGCCATCACATGGCCCCTGATCTCCGAGATGCGCGAACGCTGGCGCGGACGGATCGACATCCAGGCGGTCGCTTTGTTTCCCGGCGATCTGCCGCTGATCGATGCCGCACAGTTCAAGGCTCTCGTCGAAACTGTGGCCAAGCATCACGGCATTCTGGGTGGCATGACATTTCTGGGTTCAAAGCCCAATGAACGCTCGAACGCGGCTCTAACGGCGTTGTTTAAGGCGGCCATCGCCAACGGTCTTGATCTTGATTTCCACGTGGATGAAAGCGACGCCGTTGAGGCGCGGTCACTGGCCGAAATCGCCGGACTGGTCGAGACAACGGGCTTCTCCGGCAAGGTCGTCGCCGGGCATTGCTGCTCGCTGGCACTGGCACCTCCTGAAGAGATCGCCGAGACGGTGGCGAAGGTCGCTGATGCTGGCATGTCCGTCGTGACTCTGCCGATGTGCAACATGTATTTGATGGGCCGGACACCCGGCAAAACCCCACGCTGGCGTGGCGTGACCGTACTGCATGAGTTTGCGCAAGCCGGCGTGCCCGTCGCCATCGCCAGCGACAACACTCGCGATCCCTTTTACGCATATGGCGATCTCGACATGGTTGAAGTCTATCGCGAGTCGGTTCGCATTCTGCAGCTAGACCACACGGGCCCGGACTGGTTCCGCACTGTCTCGACGACCCCCGCCGACGTCATGGGCTTGTCGGCCCATGGACGTCTGCGGGTCAATGGGCCTGCTGATATGATCCTGCTACGTGCCCGCACTTTTAACGAGATGGTCGCGCGCCCGCAGAGCGATCGTGCCGTGCTGGTCGGTGGCAAGGCCATCGACACGACGCCACCCGATTACCGCGAGCTTGACGCGCTGTTTGAGCGGGCATGACAAAAGCGGCGACGGCTATACCGCGTCCTTTGGATCAAGGTCGGTCACCGGGAATTTCGCGACGTCGCGCAGAAGTTCTATAAAACCCAACGCCTGATGCTCAGCGGTCAGACGGCCTTTTTCAGCCGTTGCGCGCGAAGCGTCGCCCACCGCGCCGTCGGGATTGAGATCGGACGCAATCCAGCCAAAGGCATGCGGACCAACCGGCCGCAGATGCTTGTAATCCTGCTCATATTGCGCAGCGTGTGGCACAAAATCTTGAATCTTTTCAAGCCGAACACGGTCTGGCCTAAAGTGCAGCATGAGCGATGTTTCAATATCGCCCGCGTGAATTCCGTGCGTCGTATCCGTGGCCGAATACATCCCCGCTGGCACGCCAAAGCGCCGCCACTGGGTGAGCACAGCCAGCATGTTGAATCGCTGCCGCAGCTCGCGCGTGACAACGGCGAGCAAATCTGAATTACCACCATGGGAATTGACGAACACCAGCTTGCGCACGCCCGCCCGATACACGCTTTCACCAAGTTCCACCCACATGCGCAGCGCGGTTTCAGCCGAAAACGTCAGCGTGCCGGGATGGCGAATATGCTCGTTGGATTTGCCGACGGACATCATCGGCAGGATGAGGATGGAGAGGTCCTCCGGCAGGCGGCTGACGACTTCGCTCAACATGCCTTCGCCGAGTACCGCATCGGTGGAAACTGCGAGATGCGGCCCATGCTGCTCGATGGCAGCAACAGGCAGCAGCGCGATGGTCGTCTGTGGATCGAGCGCAAGAAACTCTGCGCTGGTGAGGTCGCCCCAATAGAGTTTGCGCATTGGCTTGTCTCCGCTCAAACCCGTGCCACAAAGCTGCGCATCTTGCCCGGATTGAGCAGGCCCCTGGGGTCCACATCGTGCTTGAAGCCAAGCTGGTCCGCATCCGCGCGCTTGTGGCGGCTGCCATCTTCCAGCGTGTAGACATGTGGATTGGCGACGAACACGCCGTTCTCCTCATGCAGGCGGATGATTTCGTTCATGCGCTCGGCGCTGGTGTAGCGGATGACCGGGAGACCACTGCAGGTGAGACGCCCGCCAAAACGGATGAACTCGATGTGCTGCATCTGCTCGTCGGCAAACATGTTGGTCATCTTCTCGACCGCATCCTGCAGTCGGTCATGGGGGAACAGCGTCTGCAGATAGCTGACGCCACGGTCGGACTTCAGCACCTGCAGCGTCGTGTGGTTCCACGAATATTCATACACCGGCGTGTGGCCGGGGGTTTCGTCAAAGTCTTCTTCCAGGATGATGGTGCCGCGTGTGCCCAGCATATCCTTGAAGGAGACGAGCGAGGGCTTAGCGATCATGCAGCAGAGCAGGCTCGCACCCTCCGGCACCAGCTTTCCCAATGGCGTGAAATGGCTCCCGAGAGGAGCGGCTGAGGCTGACACCAGCTTCTTGATGACCCCGTCGGCAAGTGCCAGCTCGTGGCCAAAGCGCACCGCATCCATGAAGTGATCGAAGGCAAT
>CAIZGQ010000731.1 GCA_903932565.1 uncultured Hyphomicrobiales bacterium | reverse complement strand
GTGTTGGTGCTGTCTGCGCCCTTTGGCGTCGCCTCGGTTGCGGTGAGAGACAGACTCTTCGCCACCGCCATGATTTCGGAGGCGTTGCCGCGGATCACACTTGGCCCGTAGCGCAGCAGACGGACGACCGCCGCATCGCGAAAGCGCGTGCCCCCAGCGCCCACGGGATCAAGCACCCAGGGCTTGTGCTTGTCCTGCGCAGCCTGTGCCGCCACCGCCATGCTGTCGACCCAGGTTTGGGATAGGGTGCCGATGTTGCAGACAAGCGCATCTGCCATATCGATGAACTGCAACGTCTCCTGCGGCGCATGCACCATGGCGGGGGACGCGCCCAGCGACAGCAGCGCATTGGCGACAACATCCATCGACACGAAATTGGTGATGCATTGCACCAGCGGGCGTTTTGCGCGCAAAGCCGCAAGCAGGCGCGCGCTTTCGGTGGCGATGTCGTTTGTGCTGAATGTCATGCGGTCGGGATGTCCATGATTTCAGGTTCAAGGAGAACCAGCGTCATCCACATACACCCGATGATACCGCGCGCCCAGATTGGTGAGGATTTCGTAGCCAATGGTATCCGCGCGTTGGCCAAGGTCGTCCACGCTGATGGTGCTCCCCAGCAGCTCAACCGGCATCCCAACGCGAACATCGACCAACGGCACATCCGTGATGTCGATGATTGTCAAATCCATGGAAACGCGGCCGGCAAACGGACAGCGCACGCCCGCGACGATGGCCTCGCCACCCGAATGCGCATCGGTAGCCATGGCGTTACGCGGCAGGCCGTCGGCATAGCCAACGCCAATGACGCCCAGGCGCGTCGGCCGCTTTGCGGTCCACTGGGCGTTATAGCCGGCGGTCTCCCCCGTCGCGATCTCGCGCAGGCGCAGGATCCGCGCGCTGAGATGGACGACCGGCCGCATGGGGTTTGGTGCATCGGGCGTGGGATTGCCGCCAAACATCGCATAGCCCGGCCGGGTCAGATCGTGCACCGGTTTTCCCGACAGAAACAAACCGGATGAATTGCACAGGCTGCCGGGAACATCGGGCAAAATCGACCGTGCTGTGTCAAAGGTCGCGATCTGGCGCGCGTTCAAGGTTGAGTCTGCGATTTCGGACGAGATGAAATGGCTCATCAGCAGGCTGATTGGAAAGCCCAGCGTTCCAGCTGCATGGTTTGCCACAAGTTGGCGCAACTCTTCAAGGCTGAGGCCCAGACGGTTCATGCCCGTGTCGACATGGATCGCGGCTGCAAGCCCGCTGCCCTCACGTTGCCAGCGCTCTACGTCGTCGAGGCTGCCGAGTACGGCACGCAGGTCATGTGCGCGATACAGATCAACGAGGCCCGGCTCGGGCAGAAGCCCGTTGAGCACGTAAACAATGTGGGACGGGTCTGAACCCAGCACGGCGCGTGCCCTGAGGGCTTCGCTGACATGTGCCACAAAGAACGTGCGGCAGCCGGCTGTTTGCAACGCGCGCGCGGCTGGCTCCAACCCGATGCCATAGGCGTCCGCCTTGATCACGGCCCCGCATTCAGCCGCACCACCTTGCTGGCGCAACAGCTGCCAGTTGGCGGCAAGGGCACCAAGGTCAATCGTCAGGGTCGCCTGGCTGCCAAGCGTGTCGGGATGTGAGGACAATAGCGCGCTCACATGCGCTCCGGCAGTGCATCCTCGCGGGCCAGATTGCTGAAGCGCGTCATCTCCGCCTCGAAGGCGAGTTCCACTGTGCCTGTTGGACCATGACGCTGCTTGCCGATGATCACTTCGGCGCGGCCATGTGCGCGCTCCATCGCGCCCATCCACGCAATATGTTCTTCCGTGCCGGGGCGCGGCTCACGGTTCTTCAGATAATATTCTTCGCGATACACGAACATCACGACGTCGGCGTCCTGCTC
>CAIZGQ010000730.1 GCA_903932565.1 uncultured Hyphomicrobiales bacterium | reverse complement strand
GCTTGCGGGAAAAATCCTGGGCAATCTGAACCACGGCGATCACATCCTGCCGATCGATGGCCGCCTGCGCATCTGCTTCGCTGGCATATCGGCGGACTTCCGAAAAATTCGAAGCATGTTCGAACCGTGAGATAAGCTCCGATGAGGCAACCCCCCAATCCTGATTGAGAATGCCGAGCGGGACATTTTTGATTTCCAGCGTGGCGGCGGACGCAAAGAGAAAAAACTGAATCAGCGGCGGAACGATCAAGGCCACACGCGAGCGCGGATCGCGGAAGGCTGCCAGCAATTCCTTGATGATTAGGGCAGAAAGTCTGGTCCACATCGCGTCATGCCTCCATCGTGGCGAGTCAGCTTTCTAATCAAGCCGCTGGCGTGTGTTGAATCCCGTGAGCGTGAACAGGACCACGCTCATGAACACAAGGATCGCTGTGCAGGGCACAAGCACGGACGGCAGGTCGCCGACAAGGAAGATCGTTTGCAGTCCGCGGACGTAATAGCTGGCTGGCACGATTGCAGAAAACGCCCGCAGCGGCGCTGGCATGCTCGCAACCTCGAACAGGAAGCCCGAGAAATAAAGTCCCGGCATGAAGGCCACGAGCAACGCCATCTGACTTGCAATGAATTGCGTGCGCGCGACGGTTGAGATCAACAATCCGATGCTGAGTGCAACGATCAGAAAGATGCTTGTAAAGCCGATCAGGGCAAGCAGCGAGCCACGCAGCGGTATTTGAAACACAAAGAGCGCGGCGAGAATGCAAACCGCCATGGCACAAAGCCCCAGCGCAAAATTCGGTACAAGCTTTCCGATGATAAACTCGACGGTGCCCACCGGCGTGGCCAGCAGCGCTTCGATTGTCCCGCGTTCCCATTCACGCGAGACAACAAGCGCTGTCAGCAAAGACCCGATCATCATTTGGATCAGTGCGATGGAGCCTGGGACAAGAAAGCGGCGGCTTTCAAGTTCTGGGTTGTACCAGTAGCGCGGATTCATATCGATGGTCGTTTTTGCAACGTCGCCTTTGGTGAGCGCCCGCTGCTGCAGCCACGACGACCATGCGCCCTGCACATAGCCAGACAGAAGGCTGGCTGTATTTGGATCGCTGCCATCGGTGATAAGTTGAATGCCCGCAGTGTCACCGCGCGCAAGTCGTTCGGCAAAATCTCCCGACAATTTGACCAAACCGTTGAGCCGCCCCGCCGCCAAATCATCGACAAAGGCAAGCCCGTCGCTCGCCTGGCGCACATTGAAGAAGGGCGTGTTGGAGAGTGACGTTGCGAACCAGGCTGTTTCAGGCGAGGGTTTCTCGATCACCAGGCCGACACTGACACGCGTCGCATCAAACGAAATGCCGAACCCGAACAACAGCAGTAGCAAGGCCGGAAGTAAGAACCCGACCACAAGGCTCGAGGGATCCCGCAGGACCTGGAGCGATTCCTTGATTACGAGCGCTCGGATGCGCCGAAGGCTGAGCCCTTTGCTTGTTGATGCGCTCATTCGGCGTCGCCCTCGTGTGATTGCACAAGTCCAATGAAAGCATCCTCCAGCGTCGGGTTTGGCAGCTCCGCGCTTCGCACCTTGTCCTGAAGCGCCTCCGGGGTCCCGATGGCGATGCAGGCTCCACGATAGATCAGCGCGACGCGGTCGCAATATTCAGCCTCGTCCATGAAGTGTGTTGTCACCATCACAGTCGTGCCGGTGGCGACCATGGCATTGATGAAGCTCCAGAACTCGCGCCGCGTCAGGGGATCGACGCCGGATGTCGGCTCATCAAGAAACAAAACGGGAGGTTCATGCATAATGGCGCAGGCAAGCGCGAGCCGCTGCTTGAAACCAAGCGGCAGGCCGCCCGCGTTGGCACCAAGATGTGGCTCAAGATCAAATGCGGCAATCACCCGTTGGGTTGCTGTCTGGCGGCGTGCACCGCCAAGACCATAGGCACCCGCAAAGAAATTAAGATTCTGCAGGACGCTGAGGTCGCCGTAGAGCGAGAATTTTTGTGCCATATAACCGAGCCGACCGCGGGCAGCCGCCGGAGCCGCGTAGAGGTCAAGTCCGTCAACGCTGGCTTTGCCGGACGTGGGCCGCAGCAAGCCGCACATCATCTTGAACGTCGTCGATTTGCCTGCGCCATTGGGACCAAGCAGGCCAAAAATTTCGCCTCGCCTGATCTCGAACGAGATATTGTTGGCAGCTGTGAACGTACCAAATCGCTTAGTGAGTGCCACGGCCTGCACCGGGGTGGGTGTGCCTGTTGGCTTGGTACCAGCGTCCAGTGTCAGCGTCCGTTTGGGCTGTCCGCCGAGCATGGCAACAAAGGCGTCTTCAAAGCGGGGCTGCGCGTTGACCACATCTGCGCTGTCAGGCGCGCCGAGGTCAGCCTTGGAGGGCAACGCGAGGCCCTCGCCGACCACGAGCCGCACGGATGCGCCCTGCATCACACCGTCGATGATCTCATGCCGCTTGAGTGCGTTTTTCAAGAGCGCGCGTTTGTCGCCGATATCGCCACGCAGCAGAAAAACCCGTCCCGCCATGTCCGCCGTCATCGCTTTGGGATCGCCTTGGAAGAGAGCTCGACCTGCGTTCAGAACAATGACATCAGCGCAATTCTCGGCCTCGTCGAGATAGGACGTACTCCAGACAACGCCGACGCCGTCCGCAATCAACTGGTAGACCATTCGCCAAAGTTCGCGCCGTGATATCGGATCAACACCGACGCTCGGCTCATCAAGCAATAAAAGCCGAGGCGATTTCAGCATGGCGCAGGCGAGACCTAGCTTTTGCTTCATGCCGCCGGACAGATCGCCTGCAAGCCGGCCGGTGAAGCGCGCCAAATCCGTGAATGCGAGCAACTTCTCAAACGTCGATCGGCGTTGTGCGCCGATCACACCGCGCAGGTCAGCGTAGAGAGTGAGATTTTCGAGTACACTCAAATCTTCATAGAGCCCGAAGCGCTGCGGCATATATCCGATAGCCTCGTGAAGCTGCGCGGTCTGGTCAGCCACGTTGAAGCCGCACACAACGACGCTGCCTTGGCTTGGCGTCATGAGCCCAGCCATCAGTCGCATCAGGGTTGTCTTGCCAGCGCCGTCGGGACCCACAAGGCCTGTGACCCGGCCGCTTGCGATACTTGCCGTCAAATCATCGATGGCGGGCGGCGAGGTTTCCGCAAAACGCTTGACCAGCCGATCAATGACAACAAGGGCATCGCTCATTGCGGCTTTGGGGAAGCTGCAGTGCCGTCTATTGGCTTTGCAATCGAGACAGTCACGGGCATGCCCTGGCGCAGAACGTTGCCCGGATCTTCATCAATGACGACGCGCAGCCGATAAACAAGGGCCGTTCGCAGCTCACGCGTTTCCACCGTCTTGGGCGTGAATTCGGCCGTCGGTGAAATAAAGCCAATGCGGCCCTTCAAGGGTGCGGCACCGGGGGCATCGATGTTCACATCGACGATTGCGCCCGGTTTAACGCGCGCAAGATCTGGCTCGATCACGTAAGTTCTGATCCAGACAGGTGATGTCATGCTGAGTACGAACGCTGTTTCGCCGGCATTGACGATGGCACCGCTTTCGCGCACCCGACTGAGCACGACGCCTGCGCTGGGCGCGATCAACTCGGCATCCGCTAGCTGGCGCATCGATTGCGCAAAGGCTGATTCCTTATCGGCCAATGCAGCGCGTTGGGCCTCAATGTCCTCAACCCGTGAGCCGATTTTCATCAGTGCCAGCGCCTGTTGTGCGGAATTCAGTTGCGCGCTGGCGGTCCGCTGGAGTGCGAGTGCATCATCATAGGCCTTCTGCGTTCCAAAACTCGACTTCAAGAGTTTGTCAGCGCGCGCAAGTTCCGTTGATGCATTGTCGAGCGTCGCCCTGCGCTCAGCAACAAGTGCTTCGGACTGGGCGATATCTTCCGGGCGATTTCCAGCAACAAGCTTGTCGAGGTTCGCCTTTGCCTGATCCCGCTGGGCTTTTGCCTGCGCAAGGCTTTCGACAAAATAAACTCGGTCGAGCATGGCAAGGGACTGGCCCTCGACAACGCGATCTCCTTCATCGACCAGCAAGGCGCGGATGCGGCCCGCGACCTTGAAGGCCAGATTGACCTGCCGCACCTCGACATTGCCCTGGAGCACAAGGGGCCAGACCACGCCTGTGCTACGGTCCGCAAACCAAAAATAACCGCCAATCAGCGCGCCTGCCAGCGCCACGCCTGCCAATGCGATTGTCTTTTTTCCAAGGCGTTGCTGAACGGGCGGCACAATTGCCGGAGCGTCCGGCCTGGCGGACGTCTCGCTCGCGCGCTTGAGCGCGGGTTGTGCCGTGGGCTCAACCATCATTGCACCGATCTCCTCAGAGGCGTGGATTTTCGTGCCGCATCTTTTCCTGCCGCATCTTTTCGCGCCGCGTCGATGGCGGCCTGCAGATTTCGAACAACCACTTGTCGGAGTTCCGCCGCTTGCTCAGGACCAACGTCAACCCAGTCCATCCGACGCAGGACGAGTTGCCGTGCCACACGGAAATAGACCACCTGGCCGAACATCGCGAGCGTTGAGAGGCGTGTTTGCTCGCTGTGGGCGTCCCAGCCTGTCGACAGTGCCCACAACGCGCAAATATGTTCATGGATTGGGGCCATCGATGAGTCATGGATTAAATCGAATGCGCTGGATGGCTCCGACATCTCGCGCATCATGAATCGCGCAATTGGCTCAGCCTGCGTGCTGACGACAAGAAAGCCGATCATGGTGTCGATGATCTGAATCAGCTTTGCCCGCGCCGCGGACGGCTTGAGGTTTCCGATTGACCCGCCCTCAGCCAGCAACGGGCCCAAAGTCTCGCCAAGTGCGCCCGTGATGAACTCTGCGCACCCCTTTCGCAGACCTTCCTTGCCGCCAAAGTGATAGGCGATAGCCGCGATATTGGCGCCCGCGCCAAAGGCGATCTCACGGGTGGATGTGGCTTCAAACCCTTTGCGTCCAAAAAGATCAAGGGCAACGCGCACGAGCACATCACGGGTTGTGTCGTTGTTGGCTGGGGCAGGTGCATCAATTGCGATCATCTGCATTTTATAGCCCAAGCCGCGCTTTGAATCAATCAATCGATTGATTTAGCTTCTGACCACACATCACCTTGGGCCGATCCTCAGGACCTGCGGGATCGCCCGCTCGCAACCTCGCAGACCATCCTAAAATGCCGTCGTCGAGACTTTCAACGAACCCTTGCAAGACGATCGCATAAAAATCCATGCATTCAGGATGATCGCCGAAGCTAAGCGCCTGATCGAGGCTTGAAGGATTGAACACAACGAGTGTCGTCCACATATCACCCTTGGCAATCAATCACCGAAAGAATATCAATCGCTTGCAAGCACTTCTCAACATCAATCAAGCGGCAAGATTGCTGATCGCGAGCGATCAAGATGAGCTCGAAAATTCGAACGCTCAACGAGAGCCGTGCCTACAAACAGGCGTTGCATTGAACCCAAAATAGGCCACCCTGTCGCGGAATCCTTAGAGCAATGCGCAACGAAACATTCAATTGCCAAGCTTCAATTCTCGGTCGTAAGCAGAGATGATGGGACGAACATTTTATGCCAATTGAAACAGCAATAGAAATTCGAGCCCTCAAGAAAATTTACCAAAATGGATTTATCGCTCTCGACGATATCAATCTTGAAATCAAACGAGGCGAAATCTTTGCCCTGCTCGGACCCAATGGTGCAGGCAAAACAACACTGATCAACACAGTCTGCGGCATCGTTCAGCCGACTGGTGGCCATGTGACCGTGTCCGGTTTTGATAATGTCACGCAATATCGCCAAGCACGTGCAGCTATTGGTCTGGTGCCGCAGGAGCTGACAACAGATGCGTTTGAATCGGTCTGGAATACGGTCACGTTCAGTCGCGGATTGTTCGGTAAGCCACGAAGCCCTTCTTATATCACGGACACACTCAAACGCCTTACATTATGGGATAAGAGAGACGAAGAAATTCGAAATCTGTCCGGCGGAATGAAGCGGCGCGTCATGATTGCAAAAGCCTTGTCACACGAGCCGGAAATTTTATTTCTTGATGAACCGTCCGCCGGCGTTGATGTCGAACTGCGAAAATCCATGTGGGCGCAGGTGCGCGCACTTCGTGACACGGGCGTCACAATTATCCTGACCACCCATTATATCGAAGAAGCGCAGGAAATGGCGGATCGAGTGGGCATCATCAACAAGGGCAAATTGATTTTGACGGAAGACAAACAAACGCTCATGCAGAAAATGGGTAAGCGACAAATAATCTTTGTACTGCGAGACCACATCAACTCCATACCTCAGACATTGGCCGGCCTGCCCCTGACGCTGGAAGATGAAGGCAGCAAAATTATTTTTACCTGTGACGCAACGCTCGACAATGACATCTCCGAGACATTAGATCGTTTGAAGGAAAGCGGCATAAGACCAAAAGATATCTATAGTCGCGAAAGCAGTTTGGAAGAAATATTCGTCGGATTGGTGGGTGCTGTATGAATTTCCGTGGCATCGAAGCGATTTACAATTTCGAAATGGGACGAACGTTCCGAACCCTAGGCCAAAGCATTGCGTCTCCTGTTCTGTCCACGGTTCTTTATTTTATTGTTTTCGGGTCTGCGATTGGTTCGCGCATGGAGGCAATCGATGACGTGCCGTATGGGGCGTTCATCGTCCCCGGCCTTATTATGCTCACGGTGTTGAGCCAGAGCGTTTCCAATGCCTCATTTGGGATTTATTTTCCCCGCTTTACCGGAACGATTTATGAAATTCTGTCCGCGCCATTATCGGTCGTTGAAGTCGTTATTGGATATGTCGGTGCCGCTGCAACAAAATCTGTCATCATCGGCGTGATTGTTCTGATCACCGCTGCATTCTTCGTACCGCTGCGGGTAGCCCATCCATTCTGGATGTTACTTTTCCTGATCATGACCAGCGTCACGTTTAGCCTTCTTGGATTCATTATCGGAATTTGGGCAGACGGATTTGAGAAACTTCAGCTCATTCCATTGTTGGTCATCACACCGCTGACATTTCTTGGCGGCAGTTTTTACTCGATCAACCTGCTTCCGCCATTTTGGCAGACGATTTCGCTCGCAAACCCAGTCGTTTATCTTGTCAGCGGATTCCGCTGGAGTTTTTATGAGAGAGGCGATGTGAGTCTGACGACCAGCGTTGTCATGATCTGTGTGTTTACACTCATTTGCTCGGCGATTATCGGATGGATTTTTAAAACCGGCTATCGTTTGAAAAAATAGGCAAGCGGACCTAGGTCCGCCAATGCGAGTTGCGATGTCGTTTCCCTTTGTCTTGTCAGCAGCCGGTCCCCGTGAATTGGCCGCTTTTGTCCAAGCTCTGGGATCAAAACAAACCCTGCCTGCGCAGACTATCTTTCATTTTTGACCGATATACCCAGTGAACCAAGTCACGAAGGCCCTTGCCTTGGCAGATGGCAAGCGGCCGGCTGGATAGATTGCCCAGAGATCGACGGGGCTGAGTGTCCAGTCGTCCAGGAGCGAGACAACGCGTCCGTCCCTGAGCTCGTCTGCGAACATCCAGCGCGATGCCATCGTTAATCCAAGGCCCGCCAGCACGCCTTCGCGAACACCTTCCGCGGCCGTGAATGACAGGCGCGGTCGAAGGGTGACTGATGTTTCTGCGGTTCCGCGTCGGAAGCTCCAAACTGCCCCGCCTGCAGGCTGATTGTATAAGATCGGTTCATGGGACAGGAGATCACTCGGTGCGGTAGGCCGCCCATGGCGTTCCAGATAAGCGGGGGACGCCACAACAAGTCGATCCGACGTCGCCAGCTTGCGGGCGGTCAGCGTTGAATCTGCAAGGTCGCCAAGCCTGAAGGCGACATCGATATTTTCCTCGAGCAGGTCGACGATCCTGTCGTCCATGACAACCTCCAACCGAAGGCCCGGGTGGCGATCCATGAAGTCGCCGAGAACCGGCGCGATGTGGATGCGCGCGAAGGTCACAGACGCGCACACCCGCAGTCGTCCTTCCAGACCACTGGCGGATCCGCGTGCCATGGCATCGGAGGAACTTGGTCTGGACTATCGACTTCACAGCATCAACATCCGCACTGGCGGTCAAAAAACACCGGCCTTTCTCGCGCTCAATCCCAACGCCAAAGTCCCAGTGCTGGTTGATCCCGACGCAGAGGGCGGACCACTGACGTTGAGCGAAAGTGCTGCCATTCTTGTTTATCTCGCAGAAAAGTCCGGCCAGCTGTTGCCCAAGTCCGTCCATGGCCGGACCCGCGTGTTCGAGCAATTGTTCTTCCACGCGCCGGGCATTGGAATTGCTTTCGGTAACATTGGCTTGCGCAGCAAATTTCGACTGCGATTGTCAAACTAACGCCGACAAAGAGCTGTTGCCGCTGCGACAGCTCAGGATGCAGCCCTCAAGGATTGAGGACGATTTTACCCATCGTCAATTTGTCAGGTGTTTTTTTACCAAGCTGTCGCTGCGTCAGGAAAGACCCAGCGATGCTTCCGTTAGGTGACGTCAACGCAAAATTTTGATCGGAATAAATGATCGCTTTCACGAGTTTCTTTTAATGGCAGGCGCTGCAGGAGCCACGACGGCGAGATGTCGGTCGTAATCGCTGCCGGAACGATCCCAAACGCGAAAGTTACAACTTTCTCCCGCGAATGGGGCGTTTTCCCAAATGTTGAATCGCTTGGGCGAACAGTTTTTAAATCTAAGGTTCGAACGGCAGTCCCACATATTGCTCGGCGAGGGCCGCCTGCGCATGTTGCGAACCACAGAGATAGTCGAACTCATTCTGGTTGACCTTGTTATCAAAGCCATCATGGTCCGGGAACACGTGCAGCAACTTCGTCAGCCACCACGAGAGCCGCTCCGCACCCCACACGCGCCGCAGGGCCGTGGCGGAATATTGTTCTAAGTGCTTTTCAGTGCCACGCTTGTAATAGGCGTCCAGAGCACGGTGCAGATAAAAGACGTCTGACACCGCCAGATTGAGCCCTTTTGCCCCCGTTGGTGGAACAATATGTGCGGCATCGCCCGCCAGGAACAGACGACCATATCGCATCGGTTCAGCCACAAAGCTTCGCAAGGGAGCGATCGATTTTTCGATGGACGGACCGGTCACGATTTTGTCAGCGAGATCGCGAGGAAAACGTGCCTTCAGCTCTGCCCAGAACCGCTCGTCTGGCCAATCGGCGAGATTGGTGTCGTTCGGACACTGGATATAATATCGTGACAATATCGGGGATCGTTGTGACGCGAGCGCGAACCCGCGTTCATGCTGCGCGTAGACGATATCTTCGAGCGGTGGTGTTTCGGACATGATGCCGAGCCAGCCAAATGGATAGGCACGTTCAAACGTCCGCAGCACGTCGGCAGGAATGCTTTGGCGCGACACGCCGTGAAAGCCGTCACAACCTGCGATGAAATCACACTGAATACGGGTCTCCTCGCCATGCACCTCATAGGTGACACTCGGAGAAGAGGATGTCACGTCATGCAGCCGCACATTGGACGCAGCCTCAACCAGCCGTCCGCCCCGCGCAGTGTGGGCCGCAAACAGGTCCTGTGTGATTGCCGTCTGGCCGTAGGCCATCATGCGGCGGCCGGTGAACTTGTACGTATCAATCAGGAATGGCGGCCGGTCCTGCCACGTGATGACAGTGCCATCATGCGCTAGGCCCTCCCGGTCAAGACGCTCACCCAGGCCAACATTGCGTAACAGTTTGACAGTGCCTTCCTCAAGCACGCCGGCGC
Source organism: uncultured Hyphomicrobiales bacterium (assembly GCA_903932565.1). Lineage (GTDB taxonomy): Bacteria > Pseudomonadota > Alphaproteobacteria > Rhizobiales > Beijerinckiaceae > Terripilifer. The sequence continues at coordinate 9,197 of CAIZGQ010000730.1, read as the reverse complement.
GAATTCGTTCCAGCACATGCGCCATGCTTTGGCGTTCGATGACGATGCTATCGATCCCGTCAAGATGCAGCATGTGTGCAAGCAATAGACCCGCAGGCCCGCCGCCGATGATGGCGACCTGAGTTCGTTCCACAGCGTTCCCCTCCCCTTTTTGTTGCAGCTGGCGTTATGTCTCTGCTTATGCTGAAGGCTATCCCTCACATCGAAAATAGCAGGCAGAATTTGGCTGCATTATGCATTCATTGCTCTCGGCTCGAAACGACATCTGCCTGCTCGAACGCGTTGAAAATACTGTCAACATTCAAAGCAAATCCAACCCCCTGCGGCCCACCTTAGGGCCACGGATCGTCAGGACGCTTCTGCAAATTTCCGAAGCGTCGCGGCCTCAAAATCAAAGAGCTTCTGCACGCTGCTCCGTGTTTTCATACGTTCATGATGCGCCATTGCATGTTTGAAGGCGCTGAGATCGACCCCCAATTGCTGGGCCCGCCGCATGGCCCAGAATAAATGCGCGTCCGGTCCGGTGTAATGGTCGAATAAAAAGTCGCGGCCCGTGAGCATGTGATCAGCGAGCTTGAAATTCTCCATCAGGGGTGCTTTGGCAAGCGCCCTCACGCTGTCCACGGCATCCGGCACGTCACAAACTTTGCGGGTGTTGTTGAGCCGCGAGAGATAGGGATGAATCCCACCCGAGCACCAGGACATGATCGATATGGCCTGCAACTCCAGCCAGGGATCCTCCGGCATCAAACGCGCCGAAGGAAATTGACGATTGACCCACATCTGAATGGCAACGTTCTCGGACAAGGATCGTCCATCAACAATCAAGAACGGAACCTTGTGCTTTGGATTGATTTTCAGATATTCAGGTAAGTTGTTCTCGCCCTTGGCAAGGTTTATCGGCCTGACCTCAAATTCCGCATCTGCCTCAGTCAGATTGATAAACGGCACCATCGAGCAGGCGAATGGTGCATAATAGAGTGTGATGTTCATTTGATTTACCTAGCCAGCATCGTGTTGAATTCTCTGAACGTCTTGAAGGCGACGCCATTGATTTCCACTTAATTTTCATCGCACCGCAAGACAAAATCAGTGCGCCAAGGTTATGGTCGCTTGCGTCAATCAGCCAAGTCCGCCAAAGGCAACCCCCGACAAAGCCACCATCTCCTTCTTCCACGTAACAAGGTCATTGATTGACAATTTTGAAAGATGATCGTGGCCACAGGCGCGCGCCATCACCTGCATGAGGTGGACAGACGCCGTCAGAAAGTTTTCAAGCTGGCGCGCGGATTTTTCGACGATCAGGCGATTCACAAGCTGCGGCTTCTGCGTTGCGATTCCGACCGGACAATTGTTGGTGTGACAGGCGCGCATCGCCACACATCCAATCGCCTGTAGCGCTGAATTGGACAAGGCGATCGCGTCGGCACCAAGTGCCAGAGCTTTTACAAAGTCAGCCGGCGTCCGCAATCCGCCGGTGATCACGAGCGTGACATTGCCCCGGCCAGCCTTGTCGAGATGACGTCGGGCACGCGCCAGAGCGGGAATCGTTGGCACCGAGATGTTGTCCCGGAAGATCAGCGGCGCCGCACCCGTTCCCCCACCCCGGCCATCAAGGATGACGTAGTCCACGCCAACTTCCAGCGCCGCATCAATGTCTTTTTCGATATGTTGTGCCGAGAGCTTGTAGCCGATGGGAATGCCGCCCGTGCGGGAGCGAACTTCATCGGCAAAATCACGAATTTGCGAAATCTCGGTCCAGTCGGGAAAGCGCGACGGGGAGACAGCCGGTTCGCCTTCCCTGAGCCCCCTCACCTCAGCAATCCGACCTGTGACTTTCGACCCGGGCAGATGGCCGCCGGTGCCGGTCTTGGCACCCTGCCCGCCCTTGAAATGAAAGGCCTGCACCTTGTCGAGCTTGTCCCACGAAAAGCCAAAGCGGGCTGAGGCGAGTTCGTAGAAATAGCGCGAATTGGCGGCCTGTTCCTCGTCCAGCATCCCGCCTTCGCCGGAGCAGATTCCCGTACCGGCCAATTCCGCACCGCGCGCCAGCGCAACCTTTGCGGAAGCTGATAGCGAGCCAAAGCTCATGTCGGACACGAGCAAGGGAATTTCCAGCCGCAAGGGTTTTTGCGCACCGGGCCCAATAACGACCCCCGTACCAACAGGATCGTCGTCAAGCAGCGGCAGCGTTGCGAGTTGCGCTGTGATGATCTGAATGTCATCCCACGACGGCAACAGGACGCGTGGCACGCCCATCGCCGCAACAGCACCATGGTGGCCGGTCTTTTCCAGTCCGTCCCGTGCATAATGCTGGATCAGGCCGACATGCGGCTCTTCCGCTGTGCCATGCCCGGAATCAGCATAGACGCCAAGATAGGCGTTGCGATCAAAGGGCTGTGGATGCTTTTCGCCCCAGGCTGCAACTTCGTCCGCATCAACACATAAGGAACCGCCTTCGATCCAGCTTGAAAACTTCGTCAGCACTTCTTCGTTGTTGTAGGCGGACACGCCGGTGTCGAGGCGGTAATCCCAATCATGCAGGCCGCACATGAGGTCAGAGCCCCGAACATATCCGTCTGAAAGAAGCGCGCCACGATGGAGGCATCTGCCATAAAAAACCGAGGCCATGCCGTCGTATCTGACCACGACCAGATCAACGCCCTCCACAAGCGCATAAGCGGGCTGCCTGTCCTGCAATATGTCCCACTCGGCAACAGCGACCTTGCGCATTTCCCTGATCCCTTGTTTCAGCTGTGACGGACCAATGTGCGGAGGCCTATTTTGAAAGTCCAGCCGCCCAAAGGTTCTGCGTTTAAGAGACCATGGTGACTTTACTCGGATTCATGCTGAGCTTCATGACGGTTCGGGTTCATTCCCCGTTCAAGTCCGTTCAGCGGATCGCGTCTGCCTGCGGTCAATCTGGTTCAGGCTGAGCTTGGTGCGCAGGTCTAACCCGACCGCGCTTCCCACAAGGGCGATCATCACCCACAGCCATGCCGAAACACTGCCCGAAGAGCCTGCACTGAAATAAGCGCCGATGTTGCAGCCGCCCGCACTGCGCCAATCTCGTCGCGTGGTTCTTCCTGGGTTGTCCCAGGATCAAAACGCCATGACGCATGGACTGTCGCAAGAAAACCAAAAACGACCAGGTCTTGGATTGGTGCGGATGAGGGAATCTGACTATCCTATTAAGCATCTGTTTTATCTGATACTATTAAATAAGGTTTTTCGATAAGCCATCAAAAAAGCCAACAAATCCTAATTGTTCGGCGGTTCGATTCACTAATTTCACCTTTCTTATGTAAGACTTCTCTCAAATCCCAGCATTTGCAATCGCTCCAAGCTGTAACCTCAAAGCTTGGCCCGCGGTGCAATCGGTCCAGCTTGAACTGCCGCACCAACCAATCCGCATGGCCGACGAAGAACAAACAAGATCCCGGGATCACAACGTGAGGACCGACCGTAATCTGCACTGTTTCAAAACGGGCAAGCCATTGACGTCCCTGCTCTCGCCGCCAGGTAAGTGATAAAGCATTTGATCATGACCGCGCGTGATTTTAGGCATCAGGAATCAGAATCTAACGGAAAGTAATGAAGAACCGAGTCTTAGTATTTTTAATTACAAATGCGCTGACCAAATACGATCGGCAATGTTGGAATTGGCTCGGCATAAATGGGGTCTGGTTGTCTTTTTCTCAAATGCTCGTCGTCGCGAGCGCAGAGAAACCTATCCGCTGAAAACTGGCGATCAAGCTGGACGACCAAACCCAAGCGCTTTTCACGAGACACACTGATCCCATTCGGTGGACGACTTCAACTGGGGCACTCCAGCGACATGCGCTGCGCGTACCGCAAGGCGCGGCTGGAAAAAACTTGCGCAGCCAACAAGCTGGCATACGCCTTGCTGACCTTGGGATTGATAGAAGCATCCGATGGCGGGCCTTGGTGTCCTGCCGGCAGACACAATTGAAGGTTCTTGTGGTCCCCCTTTCCTCTGTGCTTCCCCTCCCCAAAACCACGACCATGTGGATCAAAGGTGCACGGGTTATGGTGCCGGGCGGCGATTGGCATCAGCCAGAGATTGCCGATATTGCACTGGAAAACGACCTGATTGTAGGCATTGCGCCACGTTTTGCGCTGGAGCCCGGGCAGGCGCCCCCCGAAACCATGGACGCGCGAGGCCATCTCGTCCTGCCTGGCTTCGTCAACGCGCATTATCATTCCCATGACGTGCTGGCGAAGGGCACTTTGGAAGAGGTGCCGCTAGAGCAATGGCGGCTCTTTGCTTTGCCGGCCCAATATCCGCCCCGCTCGCTCGCCGAAGTTCGCGCGCGCACATTGCTTGGTGCCATTGAATGCCTGCGCTCGGGCATGACGACCGTGCAGGACATGCTGACCCTGTATCCGTTCGATCCCGCTCATCTGGCAACTGTCCTGCAGGCCTACAAGGACGTCGGCATCCGCGTTGTGTTCTCGCTACAGTTTGGCAATCGCAAGGGTCTGGACACCGTACCTTTCTGGAAGGAGGTGTTCCCGTCCGAATTCCACCATCTGCTGTCGAGCGCGGCGGAACCGGAAAAAAACTTCGATCTGCTAGGTTATTTTGAAGACCATTGCCTCAAGGCCGCCCCGCAGCCGCGCCTCCACTGGGCGCTGGGACCTTCAGCACCGGAACGTTGCACGCCGGACCTGATGGCGCGGACGGTCGAGCTCGCCCGTCGATATGATCTGCCCGTCTATTCGCACATCTACGAATCAAAAGGCATGGCCCTGCAGGCCCGTCTGGAGCTGAAGCAATATGGCGGCTCGTTGATCCGCCGGCTCGAAGCCGAAGGCTGCCTCGGGCCCCATATGAACTTCGCGCACAGTGTTTGGCTTGCGCCTGACGAGATCGAAATCCTTGAAGCCACCGGGTCCGGCACCGTGCTCAATCCGCAGGGCAACCTCAAGATGCAGTGCGGCCTGCCACCGATCAAATCGCTGATGAACGCGAAAGTTCGCATCGGACTGGGTTGCGACAATTGCAGCTGCTCGGATGCGCAGAACATGTATGCGGCGATGAAGCTTTTCTCGCTGCTGGCAACCGTCGGTGATTTGAGAAAAGGCCCGCCACCTGCTGTCGAGGCGTTCCGCGCGGCCACGGAAGGAGGGGCCGAGGGCGCAAGGCTGGGCCATCTGGTTGGCAAACTCGCGCCCGGCTACAAGGCTGATCTTTCAATCCTCGACCTTGCCGATCCAAGCTTCGTGCCGCTCAACAGCGTGGTTCGCCAATTGGTGCATGTCGAAGGGGGCCGCGCCGTGCGTCATGTGATGGTCGATGGGCAATGGGTCATCAAGGACCGGCGATTTGTGTCCATTGATGAAGCTTCGATCTTTGCCGAGGTGGAATCCATCATGCCGACCTTCCGCAAGGATTTTGCCGATATCACCGCGCGTGTTGCAAGGCTCCAGCCCTGGCTTGACGAGGCCCAGCAAATGATGGCCGCCACTGATGTCGGGATCGAGCGATTGCCCCGGCTGAGCTAGCAGACCTTCCGCTCTGTTTCCGTCTTGTTGCCGCCCTAAAAGGTTGAAGATGAAATCATCCCGCTCCCTGAAGACCCGCTTAGCGCTTGTTGCGGCGATGGTCCTTGCTGCTGCTGGTGTCTCGCCAAGCCTCGCGGCCGAGCTATTCCCGCTGAAATTTTCACTCAGCTTCTCGCTTGCAGCTGATGCAGCGCCTTATTTGCTGGCATTGGAGCGGGGTTATTTCCGCGACGCAGGACTTGATGTCAGCATCGACCCGTCAACAGGGTCAGGTGAATCTGTCACGCGCGTCGCCTCCGGCGTCTACCAGATGGGCTCGGCAGATTTCGCCACGCTGGTCGAATTCGCAAATCGGCAGCCAGCTGTTGCGCCAAAAACCGTCGCGATCATTTATGACAAGGGGCCGCAAGCCGTCATTACGCTCGCCTCATCCGACATCAAGACGCCCAAAGATCTTGTCGGCAAAAGTGTTGGCGGCGGGGCGACGGACGGGCCCGCCCGCATGTTCCCCGCCTTCATGACGGCAGCCGGTGTTCCCAAAGACTCAATCACGTGGCGGCAGGTGTCACCGCAGATCCGCGACTCCATGCTCCTGACCAAACAGATCGATGCGGTTGTGGGGAATGATTACACCAGCCTCTTCAACCTGAAAGCGCGCGGCCTGAAGATCGAGGATGTGCGCATCATCCGCTATGCCGATTACGGTCTGGATGTTTACAGCAATGGCATCATCGCCAATCAGGCCTTGCTGCGCGATCATCCTGACGCGGTGAAGGGGTTTGTGACCGCCGCCTTGCGCGGCTGGCGCGAAGCCGTTGCTGAGCCCAAAACCGCGTTGGAATCTCTGCTGAAGCGCGACAAGCTGATCGATGGTGAGATTGAATTGGAGCGGCTGAAGTTTCTGCTGGCAACCGAGGTCATGACCGAGCACGCCAAAAAGTACGGCATCGGCTCCAGCGATTCCGATCGCATGACAAAAAATATCGCGACAATCTCGGAGAGCTTTGGCCTGACCGAGGCCCCTGCCCTTTCGCTTGTCTATGATCCGCGCTTCGTTTCGGCGCCCGGCAAATGATGGTATTGTTACGACGAGTCAGTTTCAATCAATGCTTTAAAACAAACACAGCTAAAAGCCTTTTTGTGACGCGCGTGGCAACATGCGGGATCAAAGGCAGGAGACGATGATGACGCCCGCTGACACTATGCTTGCAGACCCTGTCCTGTTTCGTCCAAAAACCATGCGCGGCCTGACGGTGAAAAACCGCATCGCCGTTTCGCCGATGTCGCAATACAGGGCGATCAATGCAGCACCCACGGACTGGCATCTCGTCCACCTTGGCAAGTTTGCCATGGGTGGTGCTGGGATCGTGTTCTGCGAAGAGACGTCGGTCTCGGAACGCTCGCGCAAAACGTACGATTGCCCTGGCATTTATACCGACGAACAGGCAACAGCCTGGCGGCGCGTCACAGACTTCATCCGCCAGCAAGGGGCTGCGGCCGCGATTCAGCTCGGCCATGCGGGCCGCAAGGTTGCAACCCGCGCCCCGTGGGATGGCTTTTCGCCGCTGGGGCCGGCCGATGCCGATGTTGGACGCCCGCCATGGTCGGGCCTTGCACCCAGCCCCATTCCTTTCAAGGAAGGGGCCATGGCACCAAAGGAAATGGACAAGGACGACATCCGCTACGTCATCCAGCTACATGTGGACGCAGCAAAGCGCTCACTGGATGCGGGCTTTGATATCGTCGAAATCCACGGCGCACACGGCTACATCGTGCAGCAATTCCTGTCACCGATCACGAACAAGCGCACAGACGCTTACGGCGGCGATCTTGCCGGCCGCATGCGCTTTGGCCTTGAGTTGATTGAAGCCGTGCGGGCGGCATGGCCCGCAGATCGCCCGCTCTTTTTTCGTGGGTCATGCGTGGATGGACGCGGCGGCATCTGGAGTCTCGAAGATACGATTGTCCTGGCGAAGGAACTCAAAGTTCGTGGCGTCGATGTGTTTGACTGTTCCTCCGGCGGCATAGACGGACCGCTGACGTTGCATGTGGTGCCGCGGGTTCCCGGCTACCACGTGCCCTTTGCCCGTCGCATTCGCGCTGAGGTCGGGATCGACACCATGGCGGTGGGTTTGATCACGCAGGCCAAGCAGGCGGAATCCTATCTCGAAGCAGGAGACTGCGACTTCGTCGCGTTGGCGCGCGAGATGCTGTGGAATCCAAATTGGCCAATCCATGCCGCGCAGGAGCTGGGCGTCGCCAACCCGCATGAACTTCTGCCACCTCATTATGCGTGGTGGTTGCAAAAGCGCGAGGAAACATTCGCGATATCGAAGAAGGAATCCCATGGTTAGCTTTATCGCTGGCCGTCCTTTTGCCGAACTGACAGATGTTTGCATGTATTACGGCGGCGAGCACGGCACGCTGGCGCTGGAAGACGTCAGCATGAACATTTATCAGGGCGAGATCGTCGCCGTCGTCGGACCGTCGGGCTGCGGCAAGTCAACGTTGATGCGCCTGATGAGCGGCTTGTGGATGCCAACAGAAGGCGGCGTGATCATCGATGGCCGCGAGGTTGACCGGCCGCTTTCGATCGTTGGCATGGCGTTCCAAAATCCAACTTTACTACCCTGGCGCAGCATCCTCGAAAACATCACGCTGCCGCTTGAAGTCGCCGATACGCATCGCCAGCGCTTCCGCCGACACAAAGCCGAATATATTCAGAAGGCACGCGACCTTTTAAAACTTGTGGGCCTTTCGGGATTCGAAGACCGACTGCCCTATCAACTGTCGGGTGGCATGCAACAGCGTGCCTCCCTGTGCCGCGCGCTCATCCACGATCCCAAATTGCTGATGCTTGACGAGCCGTTTGCGGCGCTGGATATTTTCACGCGGGAAGACCTTTGGGCGGTGTTGGAAAAAGTCTGCCTTGTGCAGAAGCCGACCGTGGTGCTTGTGACACATGACCTTCGCGAGGCTGTTTATCTCGCTGATCGTGTTTTGGTGATGTCAGCGCGACCCGGTCGCATCATTGCTGAACGGAAAATTGAATTCTCGCGACCACGCCGGCGCGAGGACAGTTTCTCGCCATCGTTCAACGAACTGGTTCAGGATCTTCGCGACCTCATCGACATCGCCCGCACAGCGCTTCCTGCGGAGGTTGCCCATGTCAATTGAGCCGACCTTTCCACCCGTAAGGCCGAGCTCTGCGGAACGTGCTGCAGCACGCATTCTGCGGGACCAGCATCGGCTTGCTGCCATTCGACGTCGAGAGCGATTTCTCAACGCACTGCCATGGTTGATTATCCTGTGCTTCCTTTTGCTTTGGCAAATCTTTGTGCGGGTCCTCGGAATTGCGGAATTCGTTCTACCCGCGCCCACTGCCATTGCGGCCAGCATGGTCAAATGGTGGGAGCCTTTGATGACCAATGCGGGCATGACGCTGATGACGACCTCCATTGGCTTCACCTTTGCCATTGTCATCGGGCTGTTGGCGGGCATTGCCTTCGGATCGTCAACGATCATTTATCGCGGCGTCTATCCGCTGCTGATTGCATTCAACAGCGTGCCAAAAGTCGCTCTGGTACCAGTGCTTGTTTTGTGGTTTGGCATCAACGCCGTTCCAGCAATCATCACGGCCTTCGTCATCAGCGTATTTCCCATCGTCG
>CAIZGQ010000729.1 GCA_903932565.1 uncultured Hyphomicrobiales bacterium | reverse complement strand
TCCTCGATCTTGGGGTCGAGGATCGTCACATTGTCGGGCAGTTCGCCTTCCTTGACGATCCAGTAGGCCGGGTCCTCATAGGCGGGGATCACATAATCCTGCTGGATGCCAAGGCGCTCCGCAACGCTGAACATCAGCGCGCCGGAATCCTCAATGGTCGCCTTGCGGGGACCCTTTTCCTTGGCCACCAGATCGGGGTCCGTCCAGATCGGCTTTCCGTCCTTGCGCCAGTACAGCGCAAAGGCCCAGCGCGGGAGGCTCTCGCCCGGGTACCATTTGCCCTGCCCGTGATGCAGAAAGCCGCCCTTGCCAAACCGGTCCTGCAGCTTGCGGACAAGCTCGTCCGCCAGACCGCGTTTGGTTGGCCCCACCGCCGACGTGTTCCATTCCTCAGCTTCGAAATCGTCGATGGAGATAAACGTCGGCTCACCGCCCATGGTCAGGCGGACGTCGTTCTTGACGAGATCCTTGTCGACTTTTTCGCCGAGCGCATCCAGCGCGCGCCAGGCGTCGTCCGAGAACGGCTTGGTGATGCGCGGCACCTCGTGGATGCGGGTGACAGTCATATCGAAGCCAAATTCGACTTTGGCGAGCTCAACGCCGCCGCTGATCGGCGCAGCCGAGCGGTAATGCGGTGTGGCGCAGAGCGGAATGTGACCCTCGCCGCAGAACAGGCCGGAGGTGGCGTCCATACCGATCCAGCCGGCACCCGGGATGTAGACTTCCGCCCAGGCGTGGAGATCGGTTAAGTCGGTCTGCGTCCCCATTGGCCCTTCGATCGGGTCGACGTCCGCCTTCAACTGCAGCAGGTAACCGGAGACAAAACGAGCCGCGAGACCCATGCGGCGCAGCACCTGCACAAGCAGCCAGGCCGAGTCGCGACATGACCCTGATTTGTTGCCGAGCGTTTCGTCCGGCGTCTGTACGCCGGGCTCCATGCGGATGAGATAGCCAATGTCGGAATGCAGCTTGGCATTCAGCTCGACCAGCAGCGGCACAATGCGCTTCGACTTGCGCGAAATGGTTGCCACATAGGCATCCAGCAGAGGCCCGGTCTCTGTCACTTCGAGATAGGGCGTCAGCTCACCGCGCAATTCTTCGGAATAGGCGAACGGAAATTCCTCTGCATAATCTTCAACGAAGAAATCAAACGGATTGATCACCGACATGTCGGCCGTGAGATCAACTTCAATGCGCAGATGATTGGCTTTTTCGTTAAAGACAAAGCGCCCGAGCCAATTGCCAAAGGGATCCTGTTGCCAGTTGACGAAATGTTCGGGCGGGGAAACCTTCAGCGAATAGCTGAGAATTTTGGTGCGGCAATGGGGGGCCGGACGCAGCCGGATCACCTGCGGCCCAATGGCAATGTCGCGATCATAGGTGTAGTGGGTGACGTGATGAAGAGCGACCAGGATCGACAAAGCAACCTCGGGGTTTTGGCAAAAAGCGGCCAGAAACGTTTATGAGGTTATCTCCCGCTTCGCAGCGAGGCGTGTCAATTGAAGCTCAGCTGATCCGGCCACTTTTGGCGTCGCGCGCCCGACATTCCTGCAAAGAGAGTGAATATTAAACCGAATTTGCCTCAAATGTCGGCACGTTGCAGCAAGCACTAGCTGTGCATGCTGGCTTTTTAGACCCGCACCTCTGGCAAACCCGAAACTTGGATCAGGCGCTTGGAGATCAGGCGCATGGCGATCAAGGGCTTGGGGCGGCGCGCAAGCGTCCAGAGCCGGAGCTCTGCGACCTGGCACGCAGCGACGACACCGTTCGCCGCAGCGTCCAGGCTGCGCGCTCATGCAAAGCGCTCATGCCTTCGATGAAATCTTCCAACGGCTCGGACAGAAGGGGATCGATGAGCAAGGGCCGCAGGTCGCTCGCGATCATTTCGTGCCGACGGGCGAGATCGCCATAGCGGCGCTCGAAGGTTTCCACCTGATTTGCCGGAAACGCCCGGAGTGCAATGGTCCGCAAGGCCGGTCCCTGGGGCCGCTCGACGACCCCCCGAATGTTGGCACCGACAAGTTCGATCCGCGACGTCAGAAAATTTGGCATCAACAACCGCACACCGTCCGGCGCGTCCAGTATGTGAACGAGCTGGGTCATCAAAGCCTCGTGCCCAATCCACTGGAGCGGGAAGACGCTTTCGAAAAGCGCGCGCGTCACCGCCAGCCGGGCCGCGAGGTCGGTCCTCAGATCCGGGCCAACAGCGCACTTCGGGCTGTGAACAGGACCACATCCTGCCGCCCGGCTTGGAGCTGAACCATCGACTTCGCGCATCGCAACCTCGAACAGGGCCGCGCCCGAATGGCTACGCCCATGGTATAGTCGCCACACGACTCAAAAAGATTCAAGAGAAATATTATTC
>CAIZGQ010000728.1 GCA_903932565.1 uncultured Hyphomicrobiales bacterium | reverse complement strand
GTCTCCATCGGCACGCTCGACAAGGATGTGCCGCTCGATGGATTGTTTGATGCGTCGTTCTATCTGAAAGCACCAGGCGCGAAGTAAAAGCGCCCGCCATAACAACATTCCAAGTTCACTTTGGTCTTCCAAAGCACTTGAAATCGAGACGCTGACTCAGGCGATGCGAATGGACGCTTCGCGGCCCAGCAGCTTTGCCACCTGGCGCACGCGATTTGCCAAGCGATCACTCGCCAGCGGTGCCAAATCAGCCGGCAACATCAGCACGATTTTGTCGCGCTCGCACAGCATCGGCGTGCGCGGCAAGGTGCCTGCCATGGCAGCCGAAACCACATAGGCAACACGCATCGCCGCCCCCAAAATATGTGCGCGATCAATCATGCGCGCGGTCAGCAGCGGCCGGATTTGCGGGCTGACGTCGCCATCGGGTCCCACATGCCGATAAGATGCAGCAAGGGCAAGAAAGGCCCGTCCTGGATGGTCGATTCCAATAAAGGCGGCGTTGGCGATAATGTTGAGCGATTGCTCGCCGCGATAATCGGGATGCGCGCGCCAGCCAATGTCAGCAAGCAAACAGGCCGCGTGACGCAAGCGGCGCTCGTCGGCACCTTCCTCAAGATGTGTCGAAGCCATGAAGGCACTCGTCCAAGCGTACAATTCCTCACCGTGGCGCGGCGAACGCGAGCGCAAAATGTTGAGGTCACTCGCTGCCGCAATCAGCGGATCGCTCGCCGCCTCCTCTGCAGACAGTCGCTCGTACAAAAGGCCCTCTCGCACACCCAAGGCCGAGACAACGACATCCCGTGGCTTGGCGCGGCGGATGATTTCTTCCAGCACAATGGCACCATAGGCCAGCAATGGCCGCCGGGCGGACGACACCACCTCAATCGACACAAGTGCATCGGCCTGCACGCGTTCGACAAGCGCTGCAAAGTCCGCAGCGTCTGCAGCGGGAATCACGTAATTGTGCATGACATTCAGCGGATAATTGCGCTGGTGCATATGGAGCTTGGCAAGCGCCCGCCATGTGCCGCCCACGGCATAGAAAGAGCGACCGTTCAACTTTGCGAGGTCCTTGACGTCAGCGATTTCATCACGGACGATTTTCGCTGCCTTTTTGAGGCTCCTGCCAGACATATCCATCAAGGCAAGGCCGCCCAGCGGAAGTGAAGCGCCCTTGCCGATCTTCGCGCCGCGCACGTCATTCAACTCAAGCGAACCGCCGCCCAAATCACCAACAACACCGTCTGCGTTCCAGATGCCGGACACAATTCCAAGGGAGGTCAATTCTGCTTCGCGCTTGCCCGATAGCAATTGGATCGGCGCACCAATGGCCTCTTCTGCCTCGTTCAGAAAGGCTTTTCCGTTTTCAGCATCGCGCGCTGCGGCTGTCGCCAGCACATGAATTTCGCCAACATCCATGGTACGGCACAACACACGAAAACGGCGCAAGGCCGTCAGTGCCTTGTCGACCGCGTCTGCGGGCAAGCGCCCTGTGATGGAAACACCACGGCCCAAACCACACAAATATTTGTCGTTGAAGATCGGCGTGGGCGCGCGCGATAGCCCCTCATATACAACCAGGCGGACGGAATTCGACCCGATGTCAACGATCGCAATGGGCTGACCAATGGCCAAACGCCCGGGGGCGTCCAACCGTGCAAGATGCTCTTGTGTCACCGGGTTTCCAGCATTGTGAGAAGCGTTTTAGGGCCGGATTTTTCGAGTGAGGAGCCGCGCCCGGAGAGGCTGGGATTGGTCATGAAATACTCATGCGCGTTGAAGATCGCCTCATCCGGATGCGGCACGATGCGTTCGCTCGAACCATCTGCAAAAACATGATAGCTCTGCTGATTGTCAATGAGGTTCGCCACCATGATCTGGTCGAGAACCTGTTCATGCACCGTTGGATTGAGCACCGGCATCAGTGACTCCACGCGACGGTCGAGATTGCGTGGCATCAGATCGGCTGACGAGATGTAAACATGCGCCTTGGGGTGCGGCAGACCAAAGCCACCGCCGAATGCATAGACGCGCGCATGTTCCAAAAAGCGCCCGATGATCGACTTGACGCGAATATTTTCCGACAGGCCGGGTACGCCGGGGCGCAGGCAGCAGATGCCGCGCACCACCAAATCGATCCGAACACCGGCCTGGCTGGCACGATACATGGCATCGATGATCTCGCCATCCACAAGCGCATTGCACTTGCACCAGATAATCGCCGGACGGCCCGCCGCCGCATGGGCAATTTCGTCTTCGATATGCTGCAGAAGGCGTTTCTTCAACGTGATCGGCGACACGGACATGCGCTCCAGCCCCTCGGGCTCGCCATAGCCGGTGATGAAGTTGAAGATGCGCGACACGTCGCGACCAATCGCTGGGTCTGCGGTGAACAACGAAATGTCGGTATAGATGCGCGCTGTGATCGGGTGATAATTGCCTGTGCCCACATGGCAATAGGTCACGAGACCGGCTGGCTCGCGACGCACCACCATCGAGAGTTTGGCGTGTGTCTTCAGCTCAATGAAACCAAACACCACTTGCGCCCCGGCGCGCTCAAGATCGCGCGCCCAGCGAATGTTGGCCTCTTCATCAAAGCGCGCTTTCAATTCGACCAGTGCGGTCACGGATTTTCCAGCTTCAGCTGCTTCCACAAGCGCCCGCACAATCGGGCTATCGGACGAGGTGCGGTACAAGGTCTGCTTGATCGCGACCACATTGGGATCGCGCGCCGCTTGCGATAGAAACTGCACCACCACGTCGAACGATTCATACGGGTGGTGAACAGCCAAATCCTTCTGCCGGATGGCAGCAAAACAATCGCCGCCATTGTCGCGCACCCGCTCGGGAAAACGCGGATTGTAGGGCTTGAACTTAAGATCGGGCCGATTGACCGAGACAACGTCCGATAAATCATTCAGGGCCAGCATGC
>CAIZGQ010000727.1 GCA_903932565.1 uncultured Hyphomicrobiales bacterium | reverse complement strand
GGGGAGAAGGCTGGCAGGAAACCCGTCATGTGCTCGGCTGCAGCCGAAACCTGGCCGCTGTTCTGACACGTCCCGCCCCTGCTGTTGCAACACAGACGAGCGCCACTAGCGTCATCGTTGTGCTGAACGCAGGTCGCACGCCCTCCAACGGACTTGGCAGCCAGACGCTTCATCTGGCCCGCACCTGGGCCGGCCTTGGACTGGCAACCTTGCGGGTCGATTTGCCCGGCATTGGCGACAGCCCGGCCTCGAGCCTCAAACCGTCGTCAGATGCGTCAAACCTGTTTGGCGATGAGCAGCGTCGGGATTTGGGTCAGGTTGTCGACTGGCTCCGCGCGCAAGGATTGAGCGACGTCAGTTTTTTGGGCATCGGCAGCGGTGCCTATCAAAGCTTTCATACAGCTTTGGAAGATGCCCGCCTGGACAAGGTGTTCCTCGTCAATTTGCCATGCTTCAAATGGGGCGCGACGGATGTGCTGCGCATGGCGAGCTGGACCCGTTCGCGCGCGTCCGCCATGTTGAAGCGCCTGCGCGCCAGCGAGCGAGCCGATGTGACACCTGATGCAGCGACCCTTGCCGAAATTGCCCTGCCTTTGGCCGACAAGTTTGCAGTGGGCAGCGCCAGCGCGCTGCGGCGGCTGGCGACGCTTTCGGGCGCAACAGCCGCTGGAAATGATGTCGACCGCATGTTCCGCGAACTCTCGGACCGGGGCACGCAGACCGTTCTGATTTATACCGCAGGCGACGCAAGCATCGCTGAACTTGATCGCTGGATGGGCGCTGATGGCGGACGCGCTTGCGCGCTCCCCCATGTGGAGCGCCACATCATCGAAACTGGCGATGAATTGCTGTCTTCAAAAAAAGCTCGGCAAACACTCGGCGATTTGATCGCTGCGCATTTCCACACCAAACCCGCAGCACAGGATAACCGCGCTGCCGCTTGAGGGATGCAGCTCTCAGATCAACGAAATCGCGACTTTGTCAGGTGGTCATAAACTTGCAGATCGCGCAGCAAGCCTTCCATCTCGTTCAACGGAACCTGATTGGGGCCGTCCGAGAACGCATTGGCGGGATCGTTGTGGGTTTCGATGAAAACGCCTGCCACGCCAACCGCCACCGCGGCGCGCGCCAGCACAGGCACAAACTCGCGCTGCCCGCCCGAAGATGTGCCCTGCCCGCCCGGCTGCTGCACGGAATGGGTGGCGTCAAAAATCACCGGCGAACCAAAACCTGCCATGATCGGCAGGCCGCGCATGTCTGACACCAGGGTATTGTAACCAAAGCTCGCGCCACGCTCGGTGGCCATGACGTTGGGGTTTCCCGCACCCGTTACCTTTGCAAGCACGTTCTTCATGTCCCAGGGAGCCAGGAACTGGCCCTTCTTGACGTTGACGGGCTTGCCGGTTTCAGCCGCCGCGATCAGCAAATCCGTCTGGCGGCAAAGAAACGCCGGGATCTGCAGGAGATCCACAACACTTGCCGCAAGGGCGCACTGATCGTTTTCATGAACGTCCGTGACAATCGGAAAGCCGAAGCGCTCCTTGATTTCGGCGAAGATCGGCAGCGCGGCCTCGATGCCCAGGCCGCGACGTGCGCCTAGTGCCGTGCGGTTGGCTTTGTCGAAGGAGGATTTGTAGACGATGCCGATCTTCAGGCGGTCGGCGATCCCGCGCAGAGCCTCTGCCATGTGCATGGCGTGCTCGCGGCTTTCCAGCGCGCAGGGCCCCGCCATGACAGCCAGAGGCAGGTCATTACCAAAGGTCACTGCATGCGGCCCGGTGCCGATGGTAACGTGTCGGTTGGGCTCCATAGCGTCGTTCTCCAGAAATCCGGGTTTTGCGATAGGCCCATGCGAGGGCTGACGCAACCGTCATCTGGGCAAGCGGCCAAATCCTTCGATCAAGCCGCCCATATTCCTCATTGCGGAAAAAAGCGCTCCATGATCCGGCCGACTGGACCGGTCAGGTGGATTGGCGCATCGGTGACCGCAAAGCAGATGCAGTCCACCCCGGCCTCCGTGACAGGCTGGTGGTCGAGATCGGACTCGGCAATCACAATGTCACCGGTCCGGTAGAGGCCTGTCTTGTCACGAAACGCACCCTGCACGATCAAGGTGATTTCAGACCCCTCGTGGGTATGGCGTGGCATGCGGCGGCCGCCTTTCGTCCACAAGACCTTGGCATCGCCACGGCCCTTGCGCTCGATGACAGCTTCGCGAACGCCCGGCAGAAGCGACTTCCAGCGCAGCGCGGAGAGGTCGGACCCAAGGTAGGCGCGCAGCGGCTCTGGCAGAACAATCTCGGATTCACCAGCCGCGATCCGGGGGGCCGGGCGGGACGCGGTGCGCGGCTGCGCACTGAAAATCGCCTCAAGGCAGGCGTCGCGGTTTGGCAGCGCCAGCGGCGCGATGGCTTCCAGCTCGCCACCAGCCAACTCATCAAGGGCGGCGACATAGCGACGATTGCGGGGTGCCATCAAAAGATGGGATGCGACGAGGGCATGGAGGGCCGGATCGAGATCGCCGGAACTGTACGCAGCGAGCAGAAGATCAACAGGATCCGAGTCCCTTGCAGGCAGGGCCTGCTGGTGTTTCTCAGATGCGCTCAAACGAATATCCTCCAGATGGTTGCGAGCGACCATACGCTGTCACACTCAGACTACGGCAGCCTTACGCGACTGGATTTGCGTGCCAAGAGGGATTTACGTCGAAAATGCAAATCACGTTACGTTGTACTCAGTTCGAGCTGAAAATGAATGGTTCCAGCGTCATTTTTCTCGCAACGATGGTCTTTTCTGGCGCCGACGGAGACTTTCGACAAAATTCGGGGGTAGGTTGTCAGGATCGGGCGGGGAAAGGTTCATATGCAGATCAAGTCGAATGTTCTGGAAGCCATTGGCAACACGCCGCTGATCAAGCTACGGCGTGCCTCCGAGCTGACAGGCTGCACGATTCTGGGCAAGGCGGAGTTCATGAACCCCGGCGGGTCAGTGAAAGACCGCGCGGCGCTGGCGATCGTCAAGGACGCTGTGGCGCGCCACCAGCTGCAGCCCGGCGGCCTGATCGTGGAAGGCACCGC
>CAIZGQ010000726.1 GCA_903932565.1 uncultured Hyphomicrobiales bacterium | reverse complement strand
TGGACTCGACTTTGCGAGCGTGGCGGAAATTCGGTCGCAAATCATGGAGCAGCGCAACAAAGGTGCGGCCGTGCTGCTGGTCTCGGAAGACCTTGACGAGATTTTGGAGCTCGCCGATCGCGTTGCCGTCATGTCAGAGGGGAAGATCTCCTACATCGCGCCGATTGGCGAGACGGACCGCGCCACCATTGGCCTCCATATGGCGGGGCATGATTGATGGTTGATGTTGCAGCAACGCCCTTTCCTTTTAAACTCGACCCGCAGCACGTGGCGCTTATTGTCATCGACATGCAGCGGGATTTCATCGAGCCCGGCGGCTTCGGCGACGCGCTCGGCAACGATGTGTCGCGGCTGCAGGCGATCATCCCGACCGTTGCGGCGCTGATTGATCTTGCACGCACGCATGGCTGGGTCATTGTGCACACGCGCGAAAGTCATTTGCCCGACTTGTCCGATTGCCCGCCCGCTAAGCGTCTGCGTGGCGACGCCCCGTTGCGCATTGGCGATGCTGGCCCCATGGGACGTCTGCTGGTGCAGGGCGAGCCGGGCAATGCGATCATTGAAGATTGCGCGCCCAAACCGGGCGAGATCGTGATCGACAAGCCGGGCAAGGGGATGTTTTACGCCACAAACGTGGACGCACAATTGCGCGCGCATGGCATCACGCAGCTTCTGTTTGCCGGTGTCACAACGGAAGTCTGTGTCCAGACCTCCATGCGCGAGGCCAATGATCGCGGCTATGAATGCCTGCTGATCGAGGATGCGACGGAAAGTTATTTCGCCCAATTCAAATCAGCAGCGCTTGCCATGCTCACCGCGCAAGGGGCGATTGTCGGTTGGTCGACGCCGCTGGCGAAGCTTCAGGCGGCAGTCGCCTGAAGCTTGTATGCATTAGCAGCAGCCAAGCCGGTCGCGGTAGAAGGCTGCGATGGCCGGCTCGCAGCTATGCCAGGCTTTGAGAAAGCCTTTCTTTTGGCCCATCTTTGAGCGGTATTCCGCGCGTAGTTCGTTCTGCACGGCGTCATGATCGATGCCGGTGAGGCGACCCTGATCGACAATCAGCTTGCCCGCCACATAAAGCTGCGACACGTGCGAGGCGTTTGAGCGCGCAAAGAGATAGTCGATGGGCTCCACCGGCATGATCGCGTCACGGTCGAGCTTATTGAGATCGAGCAGCAGAATGTCGGCAGGCTCGCCCACGGCGATCTTGCCAGACCCCGGCGCACCATTGGCAAATCGCCCGTTGGCGATTGTGTTACTGAGAAAATCCTCGCGCGAGATAACCTCGTTAAAACCCCAGCCGCCGTGCAGAAAATGCCCCAAACGCAATTCGCGCAGGGCATCGTCGTCCTCGTCAAACGCCGATCCATCAAGCCCCATGGCAACTCGGCACCCGGACTTGATTGCGGCGGAAATGGGCGCGATGCCCGAGCGCAGGTGCAGGTTCGAACTCGCGTTGGTGACGATGGTTGTGCCAGCTTCCGCAATCATCTCCAGCTCATCGGGCCGCGCATAGACGCAATGCGCCAGCGCGAGGCGGGGCGAGAGAAGTCCCACATCCTTGAGGTGTTTCACGACGCCCTGCGGATAGGCTTTGTCCGCCCAGGCGCGCTGGTACATGGTTTCCAGAAGGTGAATATGAACGCGGCGGCCGGTGCGGGCAGACGCGTCTGCAATTGCTTCCAACATCTTGTCGGAGCACCATTGCACGCCGCTTGGCCCGTATTGCACGCTGAACATGGGACTTTGGCAGGCGTCAGCAATCGCGTCGACACGGGCTATTTGCTCGGCGATCGAGGGCATCGGCCGGTCGAACGTCGATTCCATCTCGGCGCGCACGTCCGCGGGCAATCCGCCAAGCGCGTCGTCGTTGGGGCCATAGACGATGGGGTTTCGGTCGCGCATGAACAGCGCAAAGGTGACGCGTGTGCCAAGGTCTTTTGCGGCACGCGCCACGGCCTTGGCTTCATCGAGCGCCGACATGGGGCCATGCAGGCGCGTGATATGCGCCATGATGGAGCCGCAGCCCGACAAGGTGGCGCGCCCGAAGGCCGCCGCTGCGGCCAGATAGGGATCGGCGGCTGGCATGACCCCAAGGCTCAGGATCCACGTCTCCAGGGGCTTGCCAGCGGCACCAAACGAGGTTGGCGAAATCGGCCGTGCATGGTCATGCGCGTTGGCAAAGGCAGGAATCGCGAGCATGCGGCTGGCCGCCGGGTCTTTGGCGGGTGCAATGGCCGAAATTGTTTCGCCCGTAACAGTGATGTCGAAGAGGGCCGGGGCATCCGGCGTGCCGTGGCCGAGCAGCGTGACGGAAGGCAGAATGGGCATGGGGTGCTTTCAGATGTGACGACGACGCATCATCGCGACAAACAAGCCGCATGCCAATCGCCATTGCCATTGGGTTGAGCCAATGGTTCATGCCTGCGGCTCTTTTGACACAAGCGCGGCCCGCGCTGGAAAGCTGAGCCCGACTTTTGCTAGGCTTGATGTAGATTTGTCCGGAGCTTGCCATGCTGCCAATCCTTGACTTCAAGTTGACCGACACGGAAGACCCGGCGCGCATGGAAGCGTTTGCGCGCAAGCTTGGCGCGGCGTGTCGTGACGTCGGCTTTTTTTATCTGCGGCGTCATGGCCTGGAGCCGCAGTTCTCCGAAATGTTTGCAGCGGCACGCAGCTTTTTTGATCTGCCTGAAGATGAAAAAGCCAAGCTCGCCATCTCTGCCGTGTCGAACAATCACGGGTATGTGGGCCTGCGGACAGAAGCGCTCGACCCGGGCAAATCCATTGACAATAAAGAAGCGTTTAATATTCGGCTTGGCCCCAGAGGTGAAGACAAAATTGATTTATGGCCGGTTTTGAAGGGCTTTCGCGAAACAATGGGACGCTATTTCGCAGATATTTCAAATCTGGGGCGCGGCGTTCATCGCGCCTTCGCGCTCGATCTTGGCCTGCCTGCGGATTTCTTTGAGAGCCGCTTAGATGATCCGATGTCGACATTGCGGCTCCTGCATTATCCGCCTGCCGCTCCGCAATCACGTGACGCGTTTGGCGCTGGCGAACATACGGATTACGGAAATCTGACTATTCTATTGACCGATGATGCAGGCGGATTGCAGGCACGCCGTCGTGATGGAACATGGATTGATGTGCCATATGTGAAGGACGCCTTTGTCTGCAACATTGGCGATTGTTTGATGCGTTGGACAAACGACGTCTATGTGTCGACACCGCATCGCGTGGTCAATCCTGCCGGACGGGATCGCATGTCAATCGCGTTTTTTCTAGACCCCAATCCGGATGCGCTTGTCGAGCCTGTGCCGAGCTGTGTCACCCACAACAATCCCGCGAAATATCCAGCCATCCGAGCCGATGCCTATCTCGCGTCGCGCTTTGCTGCGACCTATGGATTTCAGGCACGATCACACGCGTGAGTGATTTCCGAGCCTGACGAAACGGCGCAAATGGGCCCAGACTTTTACCACATGCATTGCAGCTTGCGATGCAAGTGAGGTATCTGCTGTGCCCGAACTTTTGATCTCCTCTGAAAAAGTCTGCGCGATCATTTCCATGGCGCGGCAGTTTGACAACAAAGTTGAGCAGTCTGACCCCGATTCCGGCTCCAATGCCAGCGATGACGCGATGGTCGATGTCATGGAAGACAGCGGCGATGATGCCGTCCAGCACGAGCTGACAAGTTATATCCACGATCTCAATCGCGACGAAAAAATTGATCTTGTTGCGCTGGCGATGCTTGGGCGCGGCGATGGCACGCTTGCTGAGTGGACGCGTTTGCAAGAGGACGCGGCTGTTTCCCAAAACAATCGCACACCGGCCTTGCTGCTGGCGATGCCATTGCTCTCTGACAACCTCGAAGAAGGCCTCTCATTGTTCGGCTTATCTTGCGAGGACTAACGGTGCTTTGACGCGCAAGCTCGTTTGCAAAGAAGCGTTCGCGACAAGATGAGCCTTTGGCATCGCGCCACCCATTACCCTTTAAATTCATGTCAGGACAATCCATGGCTTACAAAAGCGTGAATCCCGCGACGGGCGAAGAGTTGAAATCGTATGAGAACGTGAGCGAGGCTGAGCTTGAGGCGCGACTGTCCGCTGCGGAGGCCTGCTATCAAGTCTGGCGCAAACTGACGTACGAGCAACGTGCGACTATTGTGATGAAGGCGTCTGTGCTGCTGCATGAGCAAGCGGATATGTTTGCGCAATTCATGACGCAAGACATGGGAAAGCTCATTGGTGAAGCGCGCAACGAGGTCGAATTCAGCGCGCAGATTTTGGCTTATTATGCCAAGAATGCGGAAGAGTTTCTGAAGCCTGTCAAGCTCTCGCCGGTGATTGGCGAAGCGCATATGGAAAACAGCCCCATGGGCGTGATCTTTTGCGTCGAACCGTGGAATTTTCCATATTACCAACTCGCACGCGTCGCTGGCCCGCAACTCATGGCGGGGAACACCATCATGGTGAAACATGCGGCTTCCGTGCCGCAATGCGCGGCGGCTTTTGAAAAGCTCTGGGCCGATGCTGGCGCTCCAAAGGGGCTCTACACAAATCTCTTTATCTCGCATGACCAGTCCGACACGGTGGTCGATGATCCGCGCATCAAGGGCGTTGCCCTCACGGGCAGTGTTGAGGCTGGTCGAAGTCTGGCGGCGCGTGCGGGGCAAAATCTCAAACCCTCAACCATGGAATTGGGTGGCACGGACGCGTTTATTGTTCTGGAAGATGCCGATATGGATCTGGCCGTGAAATGGGCCATCTGGGGCCGCTTTTATAACAGTGGGCAGACGTGTTGCGCCGCCAAGCGCTTCATCATTGTCGGACACGTCTACGATGCGTTCCTCGATAAATTCTCAGCGGCGATGGAAACCCTGAAGCCCGGCGATCCGATGGACGACCTAACTACGCTTGCGCCCTTGTCGACGGAAAGTGCCCTCGTCCATTTGTTAGAGCAGCTCGACACGGCCGTGGCCAAGGGTGCCAAAATCCTCAAGGGCGGCAAGCGGGCAGATCGAAAAGGTGCCTACATGCAGCCGACAATTCTGATCGATGTGAAGCCAGACAATCCTGCCTATCGCGATGAATTCTTCGGCCCCGTGGCGATGTTCTTTCGCGTGAAAGATGAACACGCAGCCATTGCCTTAGCCAATGATTCTGATTTTGGTCTTGGCGGATCCGTTTTTACCGAGAACGTGGCCCGCGGCAAGCGCGTCGCCAGTGCTGTCGAGACAGGCATGATGTTCATCAACAATCTGTCCTGGGCCGATGCCGAACTTCCCTTCGGTGGAATCAAAAACTCGGGCTATGGCCGCGAGCTTGGGGATCTCGGCATTCAGGCTTTCGTTAACAAGAAGCTCGTGCGTCACGTCAAGCTTGATCCGCCAAACTAAAAAGTGGTTTTGATCCGGTGTTGACGATCGCTGCATTTTCCAAAATTTTAGAGGATATTGACGTGAGTAAACATATCAGTGCCGAGCTTTCCGGCCATTTTAAAATAGGTGGCGATCTGAAGATTAATCGCCTGGGTTATGGCGCGATGCAGATTACCGGCGATGGAATTTGGGGACCGCCGAAGGACCGCAAAGCCTGCCTTGAGGTGTTGGCGCGGTTGCCGGAGCTGGATGTCAATTTCATCGACACCGCCGATTCCTACGGTCCCGATGTGTCGGAAAAACTCATTCACAAAGCGTTGCATCCGTACAACAAGATGCTTGTTGCCACCAAAGGTGGGTTGACGCGCACGGGTCCAGGTGAGTGGCACCCTGTCGGGCGGCCGGAATATCTGCGCCAGCAGGTCATGCGTAGCCTGCGCAATCTTGAACTTGAACAGATCGGCCTGTGGCAGCTGCATCGCATTGATGCAAAAGTCCCCGCCGGAGAGCAGTTTTCGGCCATCAAGTCGTTTCTCGACGATGGGCTTATTCGCCACGCGGGTCTCAGCGAAGTCTCGATTGCCGAGATTGAGGCGGCGCAAAAAGTGTTTCCGGTTTCCACCGTGCAGAACCGCTTCAATTTGATTGATCGGACCAGTGAAGACGTTTTGAATTATTGCGAAAAGCACGGCATTGGCTTCATCCCGTGGTTTCCGCTGGCGTCTGGCGCTTTGGCAAAACCCGGCTCCATGCTTGATGATGTTGCCAAAGCTCACAAGGCGACGCCAAGTCAGATTGCTCTGGCCTGGGTGCTGAAACGCAGCCCGGTTCTGTTGCCCATTCCAGGGACAGCGCAGGTGGCGCATCTGGAAGATAATGTCGCAGCCGCGCTGATCAAACTGTCTGATGAAGACTTCAAGGCGCTCGACACCGAGGGCAAGAAGGAATTCAAAGCCAAGGGCGCAACGCAACCAAAGTAGGTTGAGGAACCTGCCAACAATGTTAAATGCCAAAAGAAGCCCCGGTTCGCGGGGCTTTTTTTTACCGTGACGTCAGCGACTTCAAAACAAAGTCGATCTGCTGGTCAAGCGTCGGCCCCGGTTTGCCAGCACATTCGGCGATCATCTGTGGATGAAAGAAGCGGATCATCCCGGTGAAGGCACACATGGCCGCCGTCTCCACATTTGCGACTGGAAACTCGCCGCTAGCCGCGCCCTC
>CAIZGQ010000725.1 GCA_903932565.1 uncultured Hyphomicrobiales bacterium | reverse complement strand
GCCCTTGATGCGGCTGATGCGACCGAGCATTGCAACGCGCAGCGGGCGCGTGCCGTCATATCCGCAGGCTTCACTGAGAGCGGGGCCCGCAACGCCATTGTATATGACTTGCGACTGGGCCTTCGCTGGTAGCGCGAACGTTCGACGCGTGGCTTCCGAATTGAAAATGATGTCTGCCCGGCTCCAAAGCGCCATGGCGCGCAGAAGTGTCAGCGCTGCGCCTTCGGGAATTTCGTGAATATGCAACAGCGCTTTGCGGGAAAACCAGCGCGCAACAATCGCATAATCAACAATTACGGACGTGTTGATATAGACAAGATCTGATTGACCAAAGCGCCGGATCGCACGCCACATCGCAAGAGGCAGGCTCAGCAACCCAAGTGTCATCAGCCATCTCAGGTTTTTGCGGCGTAAAACCCAGATCGGTTCAAACACGATCCGTGAACATACCCCCGCCAGCAAACCAACGATTGGGCCCTCTCGCGGCAGGACGACTTCAATATGCGCATCCGGATATGTCCGGCGCATGACGCTCACACATTCAACAAAGCTCCGGTCTGAACCGTAAAGCTCAAAGCCCTGATGAACACATGTGATAAACATCACGCAAATTCCAACACTCATCACTGGCAAGGCGTCGCCAATATCCAAGTCCAAAGCGTGCCTGAAAGGATCGCGTTGCAGATTGGACATTGTTAATAACTATTTGTACAGCGACGACTTATATAAGGGTTGCATCGGGACGACCAAAGCTATTACAGCGCTTGGTTAAAATTCACTCCGGGGACTTTCGGCATGGCGGAACCTGCGCCTTCCATTCTGATCCTGGGAACGCGTGGTATTCCCGCGTCCCATGGTGGCTTTGAAACATTTGCCGAACGCCTTGCACTCTATCTGCACGGTCGTGGTTGGAACGTTGGTGTCTATTGCCAGAATGAAACAAACGGCCAACCGATCAAGCAGCGCATCACGCAGGATGTATGGAACGGTATTTCACTTCTTCAGGTAAATGTGGCGCGGTCTGGACCTGTCGCCTCGCTGGAATTCGATCTCATCAGCGTCACGGACGCCATGAAGCGGAATGCTGTTTGCCTTGTGCTTGGCTATAATTCCGGTGTGTTTCTGCCACTTCTTCGCATGGCGGGACGCAAAGTATTAACCAACATGGACGGAATCGAGTGGAAGCGCCCCAAGTGGAGCTTTCCGATCAAGGCATGGTTTTGGGTTAATGAATGGATCGCAGCGTGGAGTTCACACCACCTGATATCCGATAATCCGGCCATCACCGACCATCTGGCAACACGTCGGTCCCGGTCTGCAATTTCAACAATTCCGTATGGCGGGCGTGAAGTCTTGTCCGCCCCTGAGACTGCTGTCCGCGAATTTGGGCTGCAGCCACAGCGCTATTTCATCTCGATTGCACGTATTGAGCCGGACAATAATATTCTCACAATTGTCGAGGCGTTTTCACGCAAACCACGCGACATGAAACTTGTGGTGCTGGGCACTTTTGTCGACGACAATCCCTATCACCAATCCATCCTACGTGCTGCGAGCACAGATGTGATTTTTCCTGGCGCAATTTACGACGCGGATGTCGTCGCGGCGCTGCGCTTCCATGCCCGCGCATATGTTCATGGTCACACGGTGGGCGGGACAAACCCATCCCTTGTGGAAGCATTATGGGCCGGCAATGCTGTCATCGCGCACGACAACAAATACAATCGCTGGACCGCCCAAAACGCTGGTTTCTATTTCCGCACCATCGACGATCTCGAAGGACTGCTCGAACGCCTGACCGTTGACGATGCAGCCGTTGCGGAAGCCTCCATCGCAGCAAGGCTCCGCGCGGCAACTGACTTTGATTGGAATATCATTCTCAAAGCCTACGAGGATGAAGCCATGCGGCTGATGGGCTCTGCCG
>CAIZGQ010000724.1 GCA_903932565.1 uncultured Hyphomicrobiales bacterium | reverse complement strand
GCGAGCCCATAATCCAACACATGATCCCAACCGAGCCAAAGGGCTGTTGCAGCTGCCAGCTTCGCATCGCCGCCGCCAACCCAGCCAAAGCAGAACATGCCAAAGGTCAAGCAGAGGATCGCAAACCCGCAGGACAGATGCCAAGCCGTGGTTTCCAGCGGAAATTGCAGGAAAAATGCCATGGCAAGAAAGCCAACAAACAAAGCAATCGAGATGCGGTTTGAAATAGTCATCGTCAAAAGGTCTGATGTTGCTGCAAAGGCCATCAGGATCGGGAAGATAAACAGCGCTGCCGTCTCAATCATCGAACTACGTTCCCAGCGATCGGCTTGTGCCGCACAACTCGCATATTCGCTGTAGAGACTTGAAACAATGTTAAGAAATGCGAATCCTCGGCGATGGACAGCCTGAAAAGTAAAAAAGGTTCCGGCTTGTGGCCGGAACCTTGTGATGTATGCCGTGGGCGCTCCACCCAGCAGCAGGATCTTAGTTGAGGGCGTTGCCGACCTTGTTGAACTGAGCCGACACCTTGGTGCCGACGCTGCTCACGGCCGTGATGATGACGACGCCGATGAGACCTGCGATCAGGCCGTATTCAATGGCGGTTGCACCGGACTGGTCCTTGGCGAATGCGAAAAGCTTCTTCATGATTCTGCTCCTGCTCCAGTAAATCTGGTTCCTCCAGGACAACACGATTTGTCTGCCCGGGATGACGCAAGATAGGTCGTGATCCGTTGCTTTCGAGTTAAACTGACCTACCGAAACATCGCATATCGACATTGATTTCTGCGTGGTTAACAGCAGCTAAATCTGGATCTTTCACTCTCGTGCATTCCCATTGGTCGGCAATTGAGAGTTCATTCACCAATTTCGTGTGTGATGCACAGATCATGAAGTCGAGGTTGTGCGCATGTATGATTCCGTGTTCCCCTCCGCTCTCCGTCGTCCTGCCGGCAGCGTGCTGGTTCTGTTAGCGGCGCTGAGCTTGTTTGCGCACCTGGGCATTGCCCGCGCCGATGAGATGCTGGTCGTCAATCTCGATCAGGCGAAGGTGTTGCAGCTGCCAGAGAAGACATCCACCATTGTGATTGGTAACCCTGGTGTGGCCGATGTGACCTTTATCAAACGCAGTGGCAATCTGATCCTGACTGGTAAAAGCTACGGCCAAACCAACATGATAGCGCTGGACGCCAACGGTAAGGCTCTTGCAGAGATGCAGGTGCGCGTTGCAGCAGGCCCGGGTGCCGTCGTTGTTCAACTTGGAGACAAGCGCGTCTCTTATTCTTGCAGTCCCCGTTGCCAGCCGACCCTTGCTCTGGGCGACGACACAACATTTTCCGGGCAGGTCACAAGTCAGGCGCAAGCCCGCAACGGTTTTGCGGCCCCGAACGCGCGCTGAATGTTAACAAGATCTGAATCCAATTCTTAAATTGCGGTCTAAACGCCAAAAGCAACTTTAAAAAGAACGCTCTACGATCTGAATATTGACCGACGCCTCTTTGTGGGTGCGGGATTTCGGTTCGGAGCTTTCTATGTGGCGGTCTCATCAAAAGCAGGAACGTCGGGCGCTCGATGATGCAGCCGCGACATCTGCATCAAAGCCGATTTCGGGGCCCACCACCCGCGGCCCGTCTCGCCACTTGCCCTTCGCACTGCAGTTTCTCAAAGACGACCGGGGTGCGACTGCGGTCGAATTCGCAATGGTATCGGTGCCATTTCTCGGGCTCCTGTTCGCAATCTTTGAAACCGCATTCGTGTTCTTCGCAACGCAAGGCCTTGAGGCTGCTGTGACGGATGCTGCCCGCAGCGTGATGATCGGGACCGCGCAGGCAAATAGCGCGATTACGACCGCAACGCAGTTTCGCGATGCCATGATCTGCAATCCAACCGGCAAGGCCCGCATCCTGCCGACCCTGATTGATTGCACAAAGCTGCTTGTGGACGTGCGGCCTGCTGGCACAAGTGGCTCGACAACATTTGGCTCCGCCAACATGACGAAGGATTTTACCACGGCAGCGCAGCAAACTTACTGCACCGGTGGCCCCAACGATGTCGTCATTGTGCGTGTCGCGTATCCGATGCCGGTCTATCTCTCGATCATCAGCAGCAACAGAATTGCGGCCAACGGCACGATCACAGCCGGGCTCACGTCCTTCAACGGCAGCCTCGTCCATCTCATCATGGGAACAGCTGCCTTCCGCAACGAGCCATTTCCCAATTATGGCGGCGCCGCAACAGGATGTTGAGAATGACGATGCCGGATGCCACCTTCACAATACGAAATCCGGAAGCCGTGATGCAGACGCGGACGCGTCTTGCATCGCGCCTTGCCGGCTTCCGGCACAATCGCAAGGGTGTCGCAGCTGTCGAATTTGCGATGCTGTTACCCTTCATCCTGCTTGTCTATTTCGGTACGGTGGAGACAACGCAAGCCGTGATGGCGAGCCGCAAAGCCACAATCGCAGCGCGCACGATTGCAGATCTTGTGGCGCAACAAGCCAATGGAACGTCTTTGAC
Organism: uncultured Hyphomicrobiales bacterium; assembly: GCA_903932565.1. GTDB lineage: Bacteria > Pseudomonadota > Alphaproteobacteria > Rhizobiales > Beijerinckiaceae > Terripilifer. Next base: position 727 of record CAIZGQ010000724.1, on the reverse strand, counting down.
CGACGCGCAGGCAAATGAAGTTCTCAGTTCAGCCTCATCCATCATGTCGCCATTCGCGTCGACCAAGCTCGCGGTCACCGTCTCGAGCATCAACATTGCCACGAATGCAACGACTGGCATTGTCGAGGCAAAGCCCATATGGACGTTGACAGCGAATGGTGGCGTCGCGCGGCCCTGCCAAGTCCTGACCTCTGTCAGCAACACGACCACGCCCACGTCAACCAATCTGCCAAGCGGCATTTATACGCCCGGGCCGGTTGTCGTGGCCGACGTGGTCTTCACATATCAGCCAACATTTGGAAGCTCGCTTCTCAACACGCAGACGGGTCTTTCAGGCGTCCTGACGTCACGCCACACGGTCTACATTCGTCCCCGTGCTTCCAGTGTGGCGATTCCCTATAGCGGATCACAAGCAACCCAGTGTCCCTGATGGCGGGTACTTTTTATTAGATCGTCTGGTTGTAAGCGCCTATCTTGGGATAATCCGCCAGCACCGCGTTCAGCGCGGCAAACATCTCATGCATGCGTGCCTCGGAGTCCGGGCTTTCCACAACGACAACGAGCTCCGGCTTGTTCGAGGATGCACGAACAAGGCCCCAGGTGCCATCAGCCACCGTGATACGCACGCCATTAACGGTCGTCACATCGCGGATCGGTGCGCCACAAAACGGGGCATTGCTGTGCTGCAGCGCCTGCAATCGCGCTGTCACCTCCGCCACAATTCCGT
>CAIZGQ010000723.1 GCA_903932565.1 uncultured Hyphomicrobiales bacterium | reverse complement strand
CGTGTTCTCAATCACGCAAGCCAGTAATTGCTTGCCGACTTTCCCCTGAAATAACACCAATCACGCGACCTAAACAATTCTGCGGCCAATGCTCAGGGCGCAAAGGGCCATCCATATAAGTCAGCTTGCCAGCTATCGGGAAACCAAAGCGGAACCAAAGACCAGACTTGTTACCAGCAAAGCCCTTTGCGACTTGCACGATCTGCGGCGTGTCATCACGTTGGCCCTGCGAGCGCACAGCATAAAGTTCGCCGTAAGTCGGGATCTTATCAGCGGTATCGACGACGCAGAATTCCCCGATATGCAAGTGCGGTTCGAAGCTCTCGTTGGCCACCAAAACGGCAATGCAATTGACAGGCGGGTGATCGAAGACCTCAAGTGCACGATATTCCTTTTGTGCTGCAGGCAAAGCTTTCCCGTTCACGGAATCATCCATGTTGCGCTCCAGTTCGGTTTGGTGGCTGTAGTTTGCGTTTTGGCGCGCCTTGGCGACACTCCTTAACTGTGGTACCAATATTATTATGAAAAGTCAATCCGTGGTACCACAGAAAAAACGAGGTCCTCCCGCGACCGGGAAGGGCGAGAGCACGAATGTACGGCTTCTGCCGCACCTGCAGGCCGCCATGGACGCCTGGATAGCCGCGAGGCCCGATCCCAAGCCCACTCGGCCTGAAGCCATCCGGCACATGATTGCGCTCGCTACAGGCCTTCCCTTGGAGGCCACGCCAACCATTGATGAGAAGATTGCCGAAACCAAACTGAAGCTCAGCAAGGTTGAGGTTCCGAAAAAGCCCAGCCCTGAAAAAGGGATGGCGCTCTTGCGGAAGGGCTATGGCGAGAACAAGCTTCGAGCTTTAAAGGCAAAGAAGAAGAAGGCCTGAGACTTCCACTCTTAGGCCATGGCCAAGTCCGGCGGCGACCAGTGCGAGCCGCTGTCGAAGCCGGAAGAACTGCTGACGGTGCGGTTTTGGTCGACAATCTCCTTGGCAACGGCCGTCCCCAACACACGGCGATCAACGGTCAGTGTGGCCGTCATCTGCACCGGTCGGGTGTTCCCGGTCGGAACAAATGACGTGTGCTTCTCACGGCCGGGGACTGGGCTAGGCGTTCCGGTCCGTGTGCCAGGGGTGCCGGGTGCAGGCACATTGTGCATGATACCAGCCGGGATGTTGCCCATGATTGCCGCGCCGATGCCGCTCAGCGCCTTCCCGATGGCTGCCGCGATCTCGCCGGCAAGGCCGCCGATAAAGCCCAAAAGGAGGCCAGGAACTTTCATGACTTCGGTCCCGATCGTCTTAGCCAGCTCAATATCAAAATTGACGATTGCCATGTAGACGCCGGGGACGGCTTTGAACGCGCTGACAATCATACTCCCGATCTCTTTTCCGATGCTGCCTGCAGCCTCGCCGGAAAGACCTCGGATCGATTCCCTGAGTGATTCAAAGAACCCGTGAACGACGGAATTGAAATCGGAGACGGGCTTTTTTGCCGGGCCATTCCAGCCTCGACCTTGTGAATTCCCCTGCCGTTCCGGGTCTTGTGAGTTGCCGGGCTTGTAGCCGGTCATCAGATGGGCTGCAGCCAGAGCAGCACCAATCGCTGCGATGCCAGCCACAAGCCAGCCAGCGGGGCCAAGCGCCCCGACGATGGCCGTTCCAACGAGCGCGACGCCAATCGCAGCCAGCCCGACGCCGATCCCCGCCAGAACGGTTCCGATTGTCTTTGCAATCTCAGGGTTATTCATGACCCATTGCGAGACTTTCGACAGCGCATCATTGATCTGCGCGAGCATTCGCGTTGCACCAGCGACCATTGGCGCGCCGAGATGCGTCATCAGGTTTTGCCATTGGGTCGTGAACGACTCCATCTGGTAATCCCAGGAGCCGACGTTGTATTGCCCGATGTTCAGCGCGGCGCGCGCGCGGGCCATTTGCTCAGCATCTTTTGAAAGTTTGGTAAACTGCTGAATGATCTCGGTCACAGCCTTCGCTGCGTTGCGATCCGGGAACATTTTCGAGATCATCTGCGACTCGCGAATGGGGTCGCCACTCGGGTTCGCGCGATCAAGCATCGGCTTCAAGGTCATCATGACCCAATTGCCGAAGTTCATCGCCGCTTCGCGTGATCCTTTGATCGCATCCGGGTCTTTCAAACCCTTCACACGACCAGCTTTGTCATACTCAAGCTGATCAGCGTTCAAAAGACCCATCTTGTTCATGAACTCAAGCGAGTTTGTCCGGTTGCCGACGCCAGCGACGACCTTGTTGAACGCGGTCATCAGCATCACGCCTGCCGACGAGCCTTGTTCCTGAACAAGTGCCGGGAACATGCCATATCGAAATTCGTCTGAGGTGTTTCGGAGAGCCACGCCACCGGTGCGCTGAGCGGCGAGATAGGTCGAAATCTTGAGGCCGTCACCGTACGCGACTTTCATAGCCGTGAGCTGGCGAATGTGTTCCGCCATTTCCTCAGGATTGATCTTGCCAGCAAGTTCGCCCGACTTCATCGCAGCGTTGACCTCACGCATCAGGCTTTCGCCGTCGCGCGACCCCTTTTCATGCCCTTCGTAGGATTTGAGAAAAGACGCCATTTCAACGAAATCTTTGATGTGCTCGGTTGCCTTGTCCTGGTCGCCGAACGTCATGCGCGCATCGTTCTGCATCTTCAAAATTTCGACGCTGCTCATGTTCGTGTATTGAGCCGTGAGCTTCATGGCCTCGGCCTGGGCGCGCATGACTTGGGCGGTTGTCGCACCCGCCTGCCCCATGTCGCGAGACACTTTGACCCAAGCATTGCCCTTATCAACGAGGTGTTCCATGCTTTTTAATAGAGCCGCGCCTGCCGCTAGACTCACGGCCCCTACAACGCCTGCCTTTAATGACGACAGGCCCTTGTTAAGTTTGTCGACGCTTGCATTCAACCCAAGCATTTCTTTTGCAAGAACCGAAAGCACTCCCGACACACCGTTATGTGCAGTGAGATGGATTGCGACTTCATAAGGGTTAGCCATTTTATGCACCCACTACGTCAAAGAGGAAACGGTCTCCAAACAAAACGACCATGCCCGATCCGACCTGCCCATCATGCGAAAGTTTGTCGATCGATCCTGTCGGTCTTGAAATAATCATACGCATCATTGTCTCAGGCGAAACTTTTATAATTGCCACCGCCCATTCGGCACCAGCAACAGAAGGGAGTTTCCCACCATTATATTCCACCGCTTCCATTGCTGCTGGAATTGACTTCTTAAGCATCTCGATCAATTCGCCTTCAACAGGTCGGCGAAGCCGATAGTTGGAGTGAGGATTCTTTCGAAACCAAGCGTGATCAAGTTCAAGCATCAGTTTTGCATCGTGCTTCATCATCAATTCCTTCATGTCCAGGAACTTGGATTTTCAGAGGATCGGATTTTCGGGAGTTGGCTCATCAGGACGCAAAACCGGAACTCGAACGTTGCCCGGTATTGCAATATGTTCCGGCGATCCCTCAATGACCGGAGCATCATTTGCCAGCAAGGACAGGTCGAACCTGTCCTCACCTTTTGTGGTTTCGGAAGTCGATTTGTTCATGACAAAGGTTCGCTGTCTTCAACCTTCGAACGAGGCAATGGAGTCCAGTGAAATCTCGAAAGATGCATAACGATCTCGGGATGCAATGACAGGGATCCAGCAATACCCGCACCCACATCCGGGAATATTCGCGGCATACCAGAATAGGGACCCAAAACGGGGCGGCCGGCACGCGTGCAGTGGATGCGTGCAGACGAGCACGG
>CAIZGQ010000722.1 GCA_903932565.1 uncultured Hyphomicrobiales bacterium | reverse complement strand
GGTCTTCTTTGCCAAAAGCCCCCGCCATGTGAGCCATGCGACGGCAGCGGACCTTGCAACCCGTGTGCAGGGGCGCGCCAAAATCGTCGCGCTCTGCGTCGATCCATCGGACGCCGAACTTGAAGCCATCATCGCGGCTTCGAAAGCCGATATCCTACAGCTTCACGGCCATGAGACGCCAGCGCGGGTCACAGAGCTTCGCCGCGCCTTTGGATTGCCGGTGATGAAAGCGGTTGGTATTTCGTCGCGCTCGGATCTTGCGGCTTCAAGCGCATTCGAACCGGTTTGCGATCGCCTGCTCTACGACGCCAAGCCACCAAAAGACGCCTTGGTGCCCGGCGGCAATGGCGTGACCTTTGACTGGACGCTGCTCGCCAACCATCGCCCATCGATCCCATGGATGCTGTCGGGCGGCCTGACACCAGAGAATGTCGCTGAGGCCATCCGCCAGACCGGAGCCAGAGCCGTCGACGTGTCGTCCGGGGTGGAGAGCGCTCCCGGCGTGAAGGACAAAGGTCTCATTCGCGCCTTCATTGCTGCCGCGCAAGGCGCGCCTTGAGCCTCGGGTCACCTTGTCGCGACATCTCTGCCGCTTGGTTCATGGGGCGCGACGGGCTATGACGGGCGCAATTATTTTGATTTGACGTCACGGCCTGCCGTCCGGACACAACGTTCAGACTGCCGCCGGGGAGATGCCCTGTGAACATCGAGTCTCTGAACATCGATCCTGTGAACTCCTTCCGCACGGGCCCGGATGAGCGCGGACACTTTGGCAATTTTGGCGGACGCTTTGTCGCCGAAACGCTCATGCCGCTCATTCTCGAACTTGAGCAGGCCTATACCGATGCCCGCAAAGACCCGAGCTTTCAGGCAGAACTCGACTTTCTGGCCAAGCATTATGTGGGCCGCCCGAGCCCGCTCTATCTGGCCGAACGCCTGACGGACCACCTTGGCGGCGCGAAGATTTACTTCAAGCGTGACGAGCTCAATCACACGGGTGCCCACAAGATCAACAATGTCCTTGGGCAGATCTTGCTGGCGCGCCGTATGGGCAAGAAGCGCATCATCGCGGAAACCGGCGCTGGCCAGCATGGCGTCGCGACAGCCACAGCCTGCGCGAAATACGGGCTGGAATGCATCGTTTACATGGGTGCGGTCGATGTCGAACGGCAAAAGCCCAACGTCTTTCGCATGAAGCTGTTGGGCGCAAAGGTCGTGCCCGTGACGTCCGGTGCGCATACGCTGAAGGATGCGATGAATGAGGCGCTGCGCGATTGGGTTACCAATGTCGCCGATACGTTTTACTGCATTGGCACGGCGGCCGGTCCGCACCCCTACCCGGCCATGGTTCGCGATTTCCAGAGTGTGATTGGGCAGGAAGTTCGCGTTCAGATGCAGGAAGCCGAAGGCCGCCTGCCCGACTCACTGATTGCCTGCATCGGCGGCGGCTCCAACGCCATCGGCCTGTTCCACCCCTTCCTCGATGATCGCTCTGTACAGATCTTTGGGGTAGAGGCGGCTGGGCATGGGCTCGAAGTGCCCGATGGCCACGCGGCGTCGCTCGCTGGTGGAAAGCCGGGCGTCCTCCACGGCAATCGCACCTACTTGCTGATGAACAACGACGGCCAGATCCTGGAGGGCCATTCGATCTCGGCGGGCCTCGATTATCCTGGCATCGGCCCTGAGCATGCATGGCTTCGCGATATC
>CAIZGQ010000721.1 GCA_903932565.1 uncultured Hyphomicrobiales bacterium | reverse complement strand
GCCTATCCAAATCTCTATCTGAAGGCTACGACGCGCACGGTCGAACAAGCCGGTGAAGGCGCGTCAACGCACGCGGCGTTTTTTCCAAAGCTCGTGTCCGCCTTTGGCGCGGACCGCATCTGCTGGGGTTCCAACTTCCCGGCGCATGAAGGTCCTTTGTCGCGGCTTGTGGATGAAGCCAAGCACGCCTTGGCTTGCCTCCCCACGGCAGATCAGGCGATGATTTTTTCAGGCACAGCCCGCAAACTCTATCCAGCACTTGCCCGCTGAGAGACCAACGTCTCTTCGCGGCACGTCGACGCCGATGTTTCAATCAAAAATTTTAAGGGATGGATATGTCGAGCCTAAGTTCCAGCGAAAGTGTGGCTCCGCGCCGCACGCCCTTTTATTATGACAAGTCCGTTCAGGTCTTCGCTGGCATGCTGGCGGGCGCCTTAATCGGCTGGGCCTGGCCGCAATCGGCAGAGGTGATGCAAACCCTCGGCGATATGTTCATTCGCCTCATCAGCATGTTTGTCGGCCTTATTATTTTTTGCGCGATTGTGCACGGCATCGCCAGCGTTCAGGAGGCACTCCAGGTCGGCCGCGTGGCGATCAAGGCACTCGCCTATTTCGAAATCGTGACATCGCTCGCGCTTGTCATTGGCATATTTCTCATGAACCTTTTGGGTCCCGGGCGTGGCATGAACGTGGATGCGTCCACGCTTAGCGCCAAAGGCCTCGACCGCTACATGTCGAGCGCACAGCATGTGAACGCGACGGAAGTTTTTTTGAATGTTTTGCCAAAAACAGCGCTGACAGCTTTCACCGATGGCAATGTCCTGCAGGTCGTTTTTCTATCGGTGCTGTTTGCATTCGGCCTTTTGGCATTGGGCGCAAAAGGCAAGCCGCTCGTCGATATGATTGAGCTTGGCGGCCAGACAGTCTCAAAGATCATCGGCTACATCATGTGGCTCGCACCCATCGGCGCAATGGGTGCCATCGGCTTCACGGTGGCAAAGTTTGGCGTCGGCTCACTTGTATCTCTGGGCAAGCTCGTCGCTGTGTTTTACTTTATTTGCGCCTTTTTCATTGGCGCTGTTCTATGGCCCATCGCCTGGTGGAACGGCATCAGCCTATGGAAACTCGCCCGTTATATCCGGACCGAATTGCTGATCGTGATTGGAACGAGCTCTTCGGAATCGGTCTTTCCGCAGCTGGTTGCAAAACTCAAAGCGTTGGGCTGTCAGGAATCGGTCGTCGGCCTTGTGTTGCCCACGGGCTATGCCTTCAACCATGACGGCACCTGCCTTTACTTTGCGGCCGCAGCGATTTTTCTGGCACAGGCTGTCAATATTGATTTGTCGCTGGCGCAGGAACTTGGATTGCTCGGCATTCTTTTGCTGACGTCAAAAGGCGGCGCGGGCGTTGCAGGGTCTGCCATTGTTGTTCTTGTGTCCACGCTCGCAGCGACCGGTACAATTCCTGTTGCAGCAGTTGGCTTGATCCTCGGTGTGCATCGCCTGCTGTCGTCAGCTTTCGTGGCCGTGAACATTCTCGGCAATGCGCTGGCCACCATTGTCGTTGCGAAATGGGAAAAGGCCGCAGATCCTGCTCTACTTGAGCGTGGACTGAATGAAGGGCCGCTTGTCGCCGCAACCTGACGGCAACTCAGCGAAACGGCGGCGGATCGATGTCTTCCTGCCGTGGCAGCACCTTTTGCAAGGCCGTCTGCGCATCGCGCAAAAGGCTTTGCGCCTCGATAAGCTTGTCCTCGGTCAGGCGATTGAGCAGCCCGGAGACGGTCAGCGCGCCCAACAATTGACCGTGCTGATTGAGAACCGGCACGGCCATGGACGCCAGATCGGGATCACGTCCGCCGCGCGAAACAAGAAAACCGTCGTTGTGCAAACGCAGAGCCTCGGCACTTCTGGATGGCACGCCCCAAAGGCTCAGCACGCGGCCTGCAGCGCCGCGATCCAGCGGATGTCGCGTGCCTTCCTCGAGGTGGTGGCGCACGCTCAGCGGGGAGTTCTCGCGATAAAGGCAAATGCGCTCGTCCCCATCCCGCACGTAAAACGAGGCCGTCTCGCATGTCTGCGCCGTCAGACCCTGAAGCACCGGGCGGATGAGTGGCTCGAGAGGAACCTGCATGCGGCTGAGATCGCCCAGCCGCCTGAGCTCGGCCCCCAGCTGATACCGGCCATCCGTGCCACGGCTCAGAAACCCCGTAGCCTGCAGCGACCCAGCGAGCCGCAGGATCGTGCTTTTGTAAAAGCCGGAGCGCTGCGCCAGCGTGGCGAGCGTGAGAGCCTCGCCTGGCGCCTTGAAGCATTGCAGCAGGACAATCGCGCGCTCGACCGCTTCGACACGGTCCTGACCGCCCCGGACGGCTCGCTTTGCTGGCGCTGCGACTTGGCTTTCCATCCCGCCAGATTAGAGTCCGCCTGACGTTCTGTCTAACAGAATTTGTTCTGCTTGACAGAAAATACCCGGCCCAGCAGATTGCGCGCCAGATCACGTCAGCCGCGCTCCGCCGACGACGAATATATTGGAGACACACCATGCTCACGCAGGCACAAAACGATCGGCTGACGCGCGTTGGTCCCGGCACGCCCTGTGGTGATTTAATGCGGCGCTATTGGGTGCCCGTTCTGCCCGCGGCCCAGTTGCTGGACAATCCGGTGCAGAAGATCCGCATTCTGGGTGAGGATCTTGTTCTCTACCGCAACACCAGCGGCAGCCTGGGGCTGATCGGCGATCGATGTCTGCATCGCAATGTCGATCTGCAATATGGCATTCCCGACGCCTGCGGCCTGCGCTGCCCCTATCACGGCTGGTTGTTTGATGAGACGGGTGCCTGCATCGAGCGGCCAATGGAAGCCTCTCCCACTGCCGACATCAAACGCAAACTCAAAGGCTATCCGGTTCAGGAACTTGGTGGACTGATCTTTGCCTATATGGGACCGCTGCCAGCGCCGGATTTGCCAAAGTGGGACCTGTTCGTCTGGCCCAATGCGATCCGCCAGATCGCCATCGTGAAACTCGATTGCAACTGGCTGCAGTGCCAGGAAAACACGGGCGACCCCTCGCACAGTGCCTATGCCCATGGCCACGCGTTTGAATACGCGCTCAAGAAACAGGGCCGCCTCGACGAGCGCGCCGCTGACCAGATCCACACCCTGCACACGCGCAAGAAGGTCGGCGTCGGCATCAAGGAAATTTACGCGCACCAATCGCCTTACGGGTTTGTCAAAGGCATTCGCTATTCCAAAGACCTTGGCGCGGATGCAGATGCCGACAAGCAGCATTCAGCCGTGATTTTTCCGTTCTACACGCAAACTGGAAAAACCGGCGCGCCACGCAGCGAATATCAAATCCGTGTGCCCATCGACGACACCCACACCTACCATATCTGCTACCAGGTCTATGCAGCGCCGCCCGGCGTCGAGGCTCCCAAGCAGGATGTGGTGCCCTATTACACGCCGCCGTCGTTTGATGACAAAGGCGAGGCCATCCTCGATTATGTGCTGGCGCAGGACGCGATTGTATGGGTTGCGCAAGGCCCCATCGCCGATCGCACGACCGAACTGCTGGGGCGCACGGATATTCCCATTGTCGTGCTGCGTCGTCAGCTCGATGAGCAGATCACGCGGGTTGAGCAGGGGCTCGACCCCATGAACACGTTCCGCCCGAGCCCGGACATGCTGCACGGCAATGATGCGCCGCCGGACTTCTCCAAGCCGGAAGCTTTGTTGCGGCACACGTTCCGCAAGTTTTATCACAAGGGCTTTGGCAATGACGATTGCGACCGCTATGGCCCGTTGATCGAGACCGTCAAGGATTTGCATCGTCAGATCGAAACATTCGAACTGGCACAGGCGGCGAAAAAAGCCAAAGAGACGGCCTGACCTTAATGGAAAATCCGCCCAGGACAGCGGCACGCTCCCGCGCGCTCATCGATGCGGTGCTGAAGGATTTGATGGATCAGGTGCCTTCGCTCATCGTGACAGGCATGCGCTTTGAACCCTCCGTGCCGGCCGACGGACAGGAAACGATTGTACACATCGATCTTGAGGGGAACGCGACGGTGATCTGCGAGATCAGCCCTGAGGGTCGGTTGCAATCGGCCCGTGTGATTGAAAACGAATAACCATCGGCTTGC
>CAIZGQ010000720.1 GCA_903932565.1 uncultured Hyphomicrobiales bacterium | reverse complement strand
AGCGCGCAGAACCTCATGCCCGCCGTGCGTTTCGGCATCCGGCGGCACGGAGAGCTGGTGCAGGATCTGGTCTGTCATGGTCTGGCTCCCCGGCGTTGCGGGTTAGCGGTAGAGAACGGCTTTGGCCGCCGCCACGACATCCGCGACCGTTGGCAGGGCCAGCTTTTCCAGATTGGCCGCATAAGGCATGGGCACATCCTTGCCGCTGACACGACCCACGGGGGCATCAAGATAGTCGAAGGCGCGTTCCATGATGCGGGCTGCGACTTCGGCACCCACACCCGACTGCGGCCAACCTTCTTCGACCACCACGCAGCGGCCGGTCTTCATGACCGAGCGAACGACGGTGTCCGTATCCATCGGGCGAATGGTGCGAAGATCTATGACCTCGCAGTCAATGCCTTCTTTTTCGAGTTCGGCAACGGCCTTCAGCACATAGGTCATGCCAATCGACCACGAGACGAAGGTGATATCCTTGCCGGTCCGGGCGATGCGCGCCTTGCCGATCGGCACGAGGAAATCATCCACGGCCGGAACATCGAATGTCTGGCCATAGAGCATTTCGTTTTCCAGAAACACGACCGGGTTCGGGTCGCGGATCGCGGACTTCAAAAGGCCCTTGGCATCAGCGGCCGTGTAGGGCGCGACAACCTTGAGACCGGGAACCTGCGAATACCAGGCCGTGTAATCCTGCGAATGCTGCGCACCCACGCGCGAGGCTGCACCATTGGGTCCGCGGAACACGATGGGGCAACCCATCTGGCCGCCCGACATGTAGAGCGTTTTTGCTGCCGAATTGATGATGTGATCAATCGCCTGCATGGCGAAATTGAATGTCATGAATTCGATGATCGGACGCAGGCCCGCCATGGCGGCGCCAGCCCCCAGGCCCGCAAATCCATGCTCGGTGATCGGCGTGTCAACCACGCGCACGGGGCCAAATTCCTGCAGCAACCCTTGGGTGACTTTATAAGCGCCCTGATATTCAGCAACTTCTTCGCCCATGACGAAGACGCGATCATCCTTGCGCATTTCTTCCGCCATGGCATCGCGCAGCGCGTCGCGAACGGTCATAGCGACCATCTTCGTGCCTTCCGGCACCTCGGGAGCCGCATCTTCGACCGCCAAGGTCAGTGGTGCGGCATAAACCTTCGGATCGGACGCAGGTGCGGGCGTCGCGGCCTCATTAGCTGCGGCAGGTGCCGAAGCTGTTGTTGCAGGGGCGGGCGTTGCGGCGGCCGGTGCAGCACCAGCGGAGGCGTCTTCGCCCTCGCCTGCAATGATCGCAATCGGCGTGTTGACGGCAACATTGTCAGTGCCGTCCGGAATCAGGATTTTCGAAAGAATGCCTTCATCGACGGCCTCAACTTCCATCGTCGCCTTATCGGTTTCGATTTCCGCCAGCACATCACCGGACTTGATCGTGTCGCCCTCTTTCTTCAGCCACTTTGAAAGCTTGCCCTGTTCCATGGTCGGGGACAGCGCGGGCATCAGGATGTTTGTCGGCATGGGCAGCGTAACCTGTTCAAATGACGTGACGTCGCAAAGGGAAGACGAGGAAACCTGGATGACGCAGCAATGACGGGAACTTTTTCAATCCACACACTGTCCGCCGGATGTAGGCACCTGTCCGATGGTGTTGATTTGAGGGCTGTGCTTGGGCGTTTCACGAACCCCACTGGTAATGAAACACCCCGTAACGCCCCGCGCTACAGCGGAGCGCAACGAGCGTTACAGCAGGATGTCAGTCCACAGCTCAGCGGGATCTGGCTCAGGATCATTGGTGGCAAATTCGGCCGCCTCGGCAACCACCGCCCGCACCTTTGCATCGAGCTTCTTCAGGTCATCTTCCGTCGCGATACCATCGCGCAAAAGCCGCGCCCGGACCTGCTCAATCGGGTCATGCTCCTCGCGCATCTTCTGCACTTCTTCCTTCGACCGGTACTTGGCCGGATCGGACATGGAGTGCCCGCGATAGCGGTAGGTTTGCATTTCAAGAATATAAGGACCGTTGCCGGTGCGGCACCATTCCAGCGCCTTTTCGGAGGCCGCTTTCACAGCCCGCACATCCATGCCATCCACCTGCTCGCCGGGGATGTTGAAGGATGCGCCGCGCTTGGAGAAGT
>CAIZGQ010000719.1 GCA_903932565.1 uncultured Hyphomicrobiales bacterium | reverse complement strand
CGGACGGCTGCGCACGGGTGCAGCCCCGCGCGCGGCAATTTTGCCGTAGGTGGCCTCGGCCAGCGGGCGAACGTCCGCCTCTGTCACATCGCCTGCAACGACCAGGATCGCGTTTTCCGGCGTGTAGAAGCGGCCGTAATAGGCCAGCGCATCGTGGCGATCGAGCGTCTCGATCTCATGCTCCCAGCCGATGATCGGCTTGCCATAGGGATGATGGGGAAACAGCGCGGCCTGCACCGCCTCGCTCAGCTGGGCGGCGGGATCGCTATCGGTGCGCATGCGGCGCTCCTCCAGAACGACGTCGCGCTCGGGTGACACAATGTCATCGGTGAGGACGAGATTGGTCATCCGGTCGGCTTCGAAATCCATCACAACGCTGAGATGCTGGCGCGGCACGCGCTGGAAATAGGCGGTGTAATCGTTCGAGGTGAAGGCATTTTCCTGGCCGCCGAGTTCCGACACCATTTCAGAAAAGGCCCCCTGCGCATGGGTCTTTGTGCCTTTGAACATCAGATGCTCAAGAAAGTGCGCAATGCCGGACTTGCCGGCTGGGTCATCCGCCGAGCCGTTGCGGTACCAGACCATGTGGGTGACGACCGGCGCACGGTGATCGGGGATCACCACCACGTCCATGCCGTTGGCAAGGGAGAAGTGCGAAATGGCGGGCCCGGCCCCATGATCCTTGGACGACGTCTCCTGCTGCGCGCTGGGGTAGTTTGCCATCGTGTCCGCGATCCTCTGGGTGTAGCGACCCTGTGTCAGGTCATGCTGTCGTTATAATATAGGGGCGGGATCGTCATTCCGTCACCCTCTCCGCGCAATGCAAATCTGCGACTGAAGCGACAGGTCATGCGCCGACGCGACCGCCGACCTCAAACAAAAGGCCGGGAGCATCCCGGCCTTGCACATCGTATCGGTTCGCGCGCCGCGATTACTCGTCGTCGCCGGTCCGACGGCGAGAGGCCTGCTGACGGGTATATTCCGCTGCGTCCTGCGTCTCTTCCTTGATGTTCTTTGAGGGACCATCAAAGGTGTATTTTACGACCTTCTTGGGAGCCAGATAACCTTTCGGTGGCTGGGTCAGATATTCCCGCTCCGGCTCAACACCCGGCTGCAGAGCAAGCGTTGTGTCCTCGCCTTTGGCGGTCCTCAACGATTGCCACATCTGGGTCGCGTCACCATTACAGCCACGCGAGCTCGATGTGTCGCAGGCGATAGAGGGCTCTTGCTGTCCGCCGGGAATACGGCCGCGCATCAGCTCTTCCTTGGACAGCTTCTGGGTCGCGTCCACCGTGGTGGCGGGCGCCCGCGCCAAGGCCTGCGCCTTGCGGGCCGCCATCACGTCCGGGTCTTTGGGCCATGCTGGATTGCGCTCGGCCGCCGGACGAACCGGCTGCTGCAATTCAACCTTCGGCGGAAGAACCAGCGGCGGTCTCTCGCGATAATCAATGTTGGGGTTTGTGTCTGTTGGCTTGCCGAAGCCGACAACCGTGCCAACCACGGAACTGAGGAAACTGCCGCCACCGTCATCATCGGCGCGTGCCGGGCCAACCGCGACGAGACTTGCCATAAGACCAAGGATCGCCAGCAAGCCCACCGTCGCCGGAGCCCGCGCTGCCCTAAACGTCCCGGGCTGCGGTGCCGCGCTCGACGGGACAAAAACTATCTGTTTCATCTGCTCAACCCTCATGCCGCTTTGTCCAGTCCTGCTGT
>CAIZGQ010000718.1 GCA_903932565.1 uncultured Hyphomicrobiales bacterium | reverse complement strand
TTTTTTTCAGAGGGCGTTTTTTCAAAGGCCTTGCCCGCAGCCATCGCCGTCTCCACCCGTCCAAATGCCCAAGCAAAAACACTTAGCCCAGTATATTGGGAGACTGACAAGTCAGTTTCATGAAAGTGCCTGACCTGCGGGCAGTCGCAACAGTGGTTTTAGATGCGGCGCAGGGTCAGCGGGCGCGGGGTTGAAACATCCTTCACCCAATTGCCCGCCGGTTGGCGCTGCAGCTGGATGTTGTGACCCTTGCGGGCGTGCAGAACCAATTCACCCTTTGCCAGCTCCCAACCCACAGGGTCGAAAATCACGAGGCCCGAATCCCGGCAGGCCGGGGCGAGAATGGCACGCGATGTCCCCTGCGGACCTTTGGCCCGGTCGTCCAACGTCAACATGCATCCTGTATCCTTGTCGCCACGCAAAACGGCGTATCGACCGGCCGTTTCGTCGTGTCGCTCGGCAGATGCCGTCGGACGCCCGGGTGATGGCGCGTATGTCTGGGGCAGCGGTCGTGGCTTTGACGGGGAGGGCGGAAAGCCCTGAGTCTGCGGCGTCACAGGCGCAGCAGCGAGTGGCGGTGGCGTAACAACCTGAAATCCAGAGTTGCTCTGGGCCCAAACAGGTGACGAGCCCAGCATCGTGCCAAATCCCGCCACCAGGACACTGAACGCATAAAATCCAGATGTTGCGTTCAAACCGCGCATGCTGCCCATGGTCCCAAATCCTCCCAATTCAGTCCCGCATCCAATAATTATTTTTGGATGCGCTTCAATGGACCTGTGTGGCTCCAGCCACCAGTCCAGCGCTTTTCAAAAAATCGGTGTGAGCGGCCCCCGACCGGACGCAAAGGAGATCAGATTGTCCACCATCAACTGGTCCATCGCAGCGCGCGTTGCGCGTGACCCTGAGCCCACATGAGGCAGCAAGACAACTTGATCCATCGCAATCAGTTCCTCGGGGACTTTCGGCTCACTGGCAAATACATCGAGACCCGCAGCAAGAATGTGCTTGTTCTGCAGGGCTGCAATCAAAGCAGCCTCATCCACCAGCGAACCCCGTGCAATGTTGATGAGGATGCCATCCGGCCCCAGAGCCGTCAGCACGTTCGCATCAACCATTCCGCGCGTCTCGGGGCCGCCCGGTGCAACAACCATCAGGATATCGCAGGCCTCCGCCAGCGCCCGGGGAGTCGCGTGGTAAGCAAAGACGACGTCCGGCTGCTGATTGCGCCCGTGATAGGCGATCTCCAGACCAAACGCTTGCGCGCGATGGGCGATCGCCTTGCCAATCCGCCCCAGCCCAATAATGCCCAGACGCCGCCCGCGCAGGCTGGCTGTCAGGCGGTAAGGCTTCCGAAGCCAGTTGCCAGCGCGCAGATATTGGTCAGCCTGCGGAATTTCGCGAACGGTCGCCAACAAAAGAGCCATGGCGAGGTCAGCGGTTTCGTCTGTCAGGACGTCCGGCGTGTTCGTCACGACGATGTTGTTTGCCTTGGCATAGGCCGTGTCAATGTTGTCAAACCCCACGCCAATGTTGGCGACAATCTCGAGGTTCGGGAACCCGCTCATGAAAGCGCCATCCGTGGCGAAAGAGACGCCATTGGCCAGGATGGGCCCGGCCGCCACAAGCCCCCTGACGGTGGGCGCGACGCTCTGAAGAAAGGCCTCTGGATCAACTTGGTTGAAGAGGCAATGAACAGGGAACTGCGCTTCCAGTGCCGCGATGACAGCAGGATTGATCGGTGCAGTCACGAGAATTTCAAAGTCCGGCACCAGCACGTCCCAAATTGTCTCGTTCAAATCAGTCGCGAATTTTTCGCATCATGCGAAAACTGACGCGCGGCGGCAAGTTTCTGGGCAGTTTTGGAAATCCGCTAACGCTTAGCATCTCATCTGCCTTGATAATAGGCAATATAAAAGGGGCGTTGGGTTTGTAGGCCAAGACGCCGATGAAAATTTAATCAGCTCGGACAGGGATATAATCGAATCGGTCGCCATCCATCGGGCCATCCAAGCTTCAGGTTTAAACGCCTCGACATGCATTCCAGTCGAGGTTCAGCTGGCACATGTTGAGACTTGACCCAAGCTGATGCGAACCCGCGCATCGCGCCAGGTGGGACACAGCCATGCCGTCGGCACATGGCATAGGCGTTGCAAACAACCATCACGTCTTAACGGACAGTCGCAACGTGGGCCGGCGAACCATCGGCTCTTTCTCAGGGAAATATTTTTCATGTCTCTCACCCGGCGAAACATGCTGCGCGCCACTGGCGCGCTTTTGGGAGGCGCAATTGCGCTGGCGTCTTTTGGCGCCCAGGCCGCCGACACCATCAAGGTCGGCATTCTTCATTCATTGTCTGGAACCATGGCCATCAGCGAGACCACGCTGAAGGACGTTATGTTGATGCTCATTGATGAGCAGAACAAGAAGGGCGGCCTCCTCGGCAAGAAGCTCGAAGCCGTCGTTGTCGATCCGGCTTCCAACTGGCCGCTGTTTGCCGAAAAGGCACGCGAGCTGATTTCAAAGGACAAGGTTTCGGCGGTGTTTGGCTGCTGGACCTCGGTGTCACGCAAGTCTGTGCTGCCGGTGTTTGAAGAGCTCGATTCAATTCTCTTCTATCCGGTACAGTACGAGGGCGAAGAATCCCAGCGCAACGTGTTCTACACCGGGGCTGCGCCAAACCAGCAGGCGATTCCGGCTGTGGATTATCTGATGAGCAAGGAAGGCGGCTCGGTGAAGCGTTGGGTGCTGGCTGGCACCGATTACGTTTATCCGCGCACCACCAACAAGATCCTTGAAGCCTATCTGAAGTCGAAGGGCGTTGCCTCTGAAGACATCATGATCAACTACACGCCGTTCGGTCATTCCGATTGGCAGACGATTGTGGCTGACATCAAGAAATTCGGTTCGGCCGGTAAAAAGACCGCTGTCGTGTCGACGATCAATGGCGATGCCAACGTTCCCTTCTACAAGGAACTCGGCAACAAGGGCATCAAGGCGACGGACATCCCGGTTGTCGCCTTCTCGGTGGGTGAAGAAGAACTCGCCGGCATCGACACCAAGCCGCTGGTTGGCCATCTCGCCGCCTGGAATTATTTCCAGTCGATCGATACGCCAGACAACAAGGCCTTCATCAAGAAGTGGAAGGCCTATACCAAGAACCCCAAGCGCACGACCAACGACCCGATGGAGGCCCATGTCATCGGCTTCAATATGTGGGTGAAGGCTGTGGAGAAGGCCGGTTCGGTTGATCCCGACAAGGTCATCGACGCGATGATCGGAGTCTCTGTGCCCAACCTGACGGGCGGCCTGTCGACCATGATGCCGAACCATCACATCACAAAGCCCGTGATGATTGGTGAAATCCAGGGCGATGGTCAGATCAGCACGGTCTGGCAGACACCCGGCACCGTCGTGGCGCAGGAATGGTCACCCTATCTTGAAGGTTCAAAGGATCTGATCGCAGATTGGCGCAAGCCTCTTTCCTGCGGCAACCTGAACGTCAAGACCGGCAAGTGCGGCGGTAAGGCCACTAACTGATCTCTGCAAAACATCGGATCGGCACGGGCATTTCATCCGTGCCGATCTCAAATGTCGATCAAGTTGTTCTGTAAATCGTCTCAGGAACAGTTGGGCTGTTCGTTCTGGAGATTCACGTGTCCGCATTTGAGCTGCAGGCTGATCGGTCCCCGGTGCAAGGCATGTTTGTAAAGCTTGCCTCCCTGAAGCTTGCCGCGCAGTTTGGGCCCTGCAACTTGCAGAACAAAGCGGGCGTTCTGTTAAAATTATGCGCGAAAATTTTGCTGAGCCTGATGCTTCTGGTCGCCGCCCCGGTGGCGCATGCCGATGATTTCGATGACGCGCTCGAACATTTTGCCACTGACAAATTTGCTGACACACAGGACGGTATTGCTGCGCTCGCAGCCAGTGGTTCGCCGCTCACTTTGAAAGTATTTGACGCCTTGGCGTCAGGCCATCTTGTTGCCGACACTGAGACCTCAAAAGTCTACTTTCAGGCTGACGACGACACCGTGCATGACATTCGCACTGACGCAGTCGTGCCGGATGTGGATGCCGACAATCTGAAAAAGGTGCGCATCAACAATGCGGTTCGCCGCGCGTTGGATGCCGCGCAGGGGACACTCGCATTGCTGGCGCCCGACAAGGTGAAGCGCCTGGCCGCGGCTGAAGCGGTGTTTCAGGGACGTGATGCTGCTGCGCTGCCATCACTCGACACCGCGATTGGCAAAGAACGCGACGAGGGCGTGAAACGTGTTATGATGCAGGCGCGCGCGGCTCTGATCGCACCCGATGCGCAGGCCCCCGAGGCCGCGCGGCTCGTTGCCATCACTGCGCTCAAGGATCGCGGCGATCAGGATGCACAGGGACTGCTTGCCTCCATTGCGGCCAGCAGCAGTGGCAAGGTGAAGACGGCGGCGCAAGCTGCTCTGACAAATATCCAATCGAATCTGGCACTTTTGAGCTCCGTTCAGAACGTCTGGTACGGCCTGTCACTTGGCTCCGTGCTGCTGCTGGCGGCCATCGGGCTTGCGATCACCTTTGGTGTCATGGGCGTCATCAACATGGCGCACGGCGAGATGGTGATGATCGGTGCTTATGTCACCTTTGGCGTGCAGCAGGCCATGCAAGCCTATGCCCCGGGTCTGATCCAATGGTCGCTGCTGGTCGCAGTCCCCTTGTCATTCGTGGTGACCGGTTTTATCGGCGTGCTGATCGAGCGCTCCATCATCCGTTTTCTCTATGGCCGTCCGCTTGAAACGTTGCTCGCAACGTTTGGGTTGTCGCTCGTGTTGCAGCAGGCCATTCGGACCATGTTTGGCGCCAACAATCGCGACGTGACAGCGCCTGCCTTCATGTCCGGCTCGTTTGATTTCTTCGGCCTGTCGATCACATCGGGCCGCATGTGGATCATCGTCTTCGCGCTGATCGTGTTCTTTGTCTTGCAGCTTGTTCTGCGCGCCACGTCCTTTGGCCTGCGCATGCGCGCCGTCACGCAGAACCGCCGAATGGCCTCAGCCATGGGCATTGATACCAATCGCATCGATGCGCTGGCGTTCGGCCTGGGCTCGGGCATCGCGGGCATGGCAGGCGTGGCGCTGTCCCAGATCGACAATGTCTCGCCCAACCTCGGCCAGAGCTACATCATCGATTCCTTCCTCGTCGTCGTGTTTGGCGGTGTTGGCAACCTCTGGGGAACCTTCGTTGCAGCGCTGACCCTGGGTGTTGCCAATAAATTGCTGGAGCCCTTCGTGGGGGCGGTGCTGGGCAAGATCGTGCTCCTGGTTTTCATTATCCTGTTCATCCAGAAGCGGCCGCGCGGCTTGTTTGCGCTCAAGGGCCGCGCGGTGGAAGCGTGATCTGATGGCAGGAAACCGGGCTTACTCCCTCATTGATGCGCGTGGCGCAGTCTTTCTCGCCCTGCTGCTGGCGGCCGCCATCATCGTTCCCGTGCTGGCCCTCGCGACACCGGTCGACTCGGCCCTGCATGTGCCCACATACGTTGTGGCGCTGATGGGCAAGTATCTGTGCTACGCGCTTCTGGCCTTGGCGCTTGATCTGGTTTGGGGCTATTGCGGCATCCTCTCGCTCGGCCACGGCGCGTTTTTCGCGCTCGGCGGTTACGCGATGGGCATGTATCTGATGCGCCAGATCGGCACGCGCGGCGTCTACGCCAATCCGATCCTGCCGGACTTCATGGTGTTCCTGAACATGAAGGAACTTCCCGTCACGTGGTGGGGCTTCAATTCGTTCGGTTACGCGATGATGATGGTGCTGCTGGTGCCGGGCATTCTGGCCTTTGCGTTTGGCTGGTTTGCCTTTCGCTCGCGCGTCACCGGCGTGTACCTGTCGATCATCACACAGGCGATGACTTACGCTTTGCTGCTCGCCTTCTTTCGCAATGACATGGGCTTTGGCGGCAACAATGGCCTGACGGATTTCAAGGACATTTTGGGCTACAATGTGCAGGCGGATGCGACACGCTCGGCTTTGTTCGTTGCGTCAGCTCTCTTGCTCGGCATCGGCTACATCATCTGTCGTGCGGTCGTGACATCAAAGTACGGCAAGGTGCTTGTGGCGATCCGTGATGCGGAATC
>CAIZGQ010000717.1 GCA_903932565.1 uncultured Hyphomicrobiales bacterium | reverse complement strand
ATTTTAAGCTATCGAAAATTATCTTGTTTGAAGCGGCTGAATACGGTACTGCGATTAAGAAAATCGCAGAATTCCACCTTCATATACCCCTCTTGAAAAAAAACGCAAGATAATATATCATTTACCAAGGCCAACTCGTGTTTTTTGAAGACGGCACTAAAGGCCGTTCTTGGCGGGACGTATTCGAAGCGATCGCCGCCGTTGAACGGTATCGAAAGCGGTACATCCGCCACTAGTCGCAACCCTTTTTGTAACCCGCGTTAACCCGGCTGCTGATTGTTTTCAGTGGCCTTTTCGTGTTCGAACAACGAAAGACCCATGGAAGAAAATACCTCGCTCCCTGAAAGCGTAAAGCAGGAAAACCCCGTAACAGAGTCGCAGACCGACACTAAAGAAGGTCTTCAGCCTAGTGAAGCCGCCGAAACAGCGGACAGCAAGGCTTCGGAGCCGGGAACCGTTACCGGCAAGAGCGAAAAGCCCGAATCCAGGGAAAACGCTCGCATCAGACAGCTCGTTGACGAGCGGAAACAGGCTCTCGCAAAACTAGCCGAAGCTGAAGAACAGGCCAAGTTCTTCAAGCAGCAGGCGGCGGCGCTGAAGCCGAAACCCGCAGGCAACGAAGCAGACCATCCCGACGCAGCCTCTTATCTCTCGGCCAAAATGAGAGAGGTTATGTCGGAGGCGCAGCAAGCGGCGGCAATACAATCGGCCCAACAGGCTGAGGCGTTAGCAAATGTTAGCCGTGAACGCGCTTACCAGACGCGTGTGGATGAGTTTCGAGATCGCGCCAGCGACTATGATCAGGTCGTAGGCAATCCGAATCTCACCATTACGCCTCTGATGGCTGATGCGATCAAAGAATCCGAGAGTGGAGCCGCAGTGGCCTACTACCTCGGGAAAAACCCAGACGAAGCGGCGCGCATCGCTCGGATGTCTCCTGTAGGCCAAGCCTCCGCAATCGGCAGGCTCGAAGCCAAGGTGACATTGCCAGAGAAACGCACAACCGGCGCTCCTCCTCCCGTCAAAACCGTCACAGGCGGTGTCGGCACGTCTCAACCAGACCTCGCCGATATGTCCTATGAGGACTACCGCAAGCAGCGGATGGGAAAGAACGCCTAGTCTCAATTTCAGATTAGGAAGCTGTCAGAATGGCAAGCACATTACTGACTCCAAGCATCATCGCCAAAGAAGCGCTGATGCAGTTGGAGAATAACCTTGTGATCGGCAATCTTGTCCACAGGGCATATGAGTCCGAATACGGCAGCGAGTCCGAAGGCTCGAAGAAGGGCAGCACGATCACGATCCGCAAGCCGGTTCGTTATACTGTCCGCGACGGCGCAACCGTCTCCATGCAGGACACGACCGAAGGTTCAACGACCATCGTTGTGAACAAGCAGAAGGGCGTCGATCTTCAGTTCTCGTCCTTGGACATGACTTTGAAGATCACCGAGTTTTCGGAGCGGTATATCAAGCCCGCGATGTCGCAACTCGCCAATCAGGTTGATTCCGACCTGTACGCGCTGTTCACGACCATCCCAAATTGGGTTGGAACTCCTGGCCAGACCGTTAACTCGATAAAGGAT
>CAIZGQ010000716.1 GCA_903932565.1 uncultured Hyphomicrobiales bacterium | reverse complement strand
GCGGGATAGGCCTGGGCAAAGCGCGCCAGCACATCGGGCAGGTGGCTGGTTGCAAAATCCTCCGGCGTGCCGAGGCGCACCAGCCCCCGCACCGTCGGCTCCAGCGTCCGGGCAATGATTTCATCGTTGAGATCGAGCAGGCGCTGGGCCGAGGCCAGAAATGTTTCGCCCGCCGTTGTCAGTTCGACAGCGCGAGGCGTTCGCACCAGCAGGGTCTGACCGAGTGCATCCTCAAGCCTCTGAATTTGCAGAGAAATCGTCGATTGCTGGCGACCGAGCCGTGTTGCCGCGCGGGTGAAATTCCCCAGACTGGCGATGGCCACGAACGTCCGCACGAGGTCGAGATCCAAATTGTGCAGTGTGCGGGGCATGGGCGTGTCACATTCAATAATATTGATCTTAGGTCTTTATATTATCAATTTTTCAAACATCCAGCTCTGCCTTACGTCACAGCCCGGGCGGGGGTGTGACTGGCGACGTGGACCGGTGACCCTCGATCTCAACGTCGCGTGGCCCTTGGAGGGGTCCCAAGCCTTTGGAGGGTCTTGTGTCAGTTCTCGATATTGCTGCTCAGAATTTGCTGTCACCCATGGTGCTGTTCTTCGTGCTGGGCCTGCTGGCGGCGCTGCTGCGCTCGGACCTCGCGGTGCCCGAGGCCGTGGCCAAGCTCCTGTCGCTTTATCTCCTGATGTCGATTGGCTTTAAAGGCGGCGTGGAGGTCAACCATTCGGGCTTCACCCCCCAATTGGCGGGGGCCATCGGCGCGGGCGTGCTCTTGTCGTTCTGCCTGCCGTTCGTGGCCTTTGGCTTTCTGCGCGTCGTCACCCGCCTGAAGCCGCTCGATGCGGCGGCGGTGGCGGGTCATTACGGCTCGATTTCAGCCGTCACATTCGCTGCCGTCACGGGCGCACTGGCGCAATTTGCCATCACCTTCGAGGGATACATGCCAGCCGTGGCGGCTGCGATGGAGACCCCGGCCATTTTTGCAGCCCTCGCCATCGCCCGCAAAGTCGCGCCCGCAAACGAAAAAGCCGACGGCGACAGCCACGTTTTTCGGGAAGTCGCCCGCAATGGCTCCATCGTCATGCTGCTGGGATCGTTTGTTATCGGCCTCCTGACCGGCGCGCGGGGCCTTACCATGCTGAAGCCCTTTCTGGTGGATCCCTATGCCGGGTTTTTGTGCCTGTTCCTGCTGGAAATGGGACTTGTCGCGGGGCGGGGCCTCGAAGAGGGCCGCCGCTACCTGACCCCGGGCGTGCTCGTATTCGGGCTCATTATGCCGCTCGTGGGGGCCGCCTTTGCGCTGCCACTTGGCTATCTGCTGGGCCTATCCGTCGGCGGGGTGGCGGTGCTGACGACGCTGGCGGCCTCGGCCTCCTACATCGCAGTCCCGGCGGCGCTGCGGCAGGCGCTTCCGCTGGCCAATCTCGGCATTGCGCTGTCCCTCTCACTGGGCGTGACGTTTCCCTTCAACCTGCTGATTGGCATCCCGATCTACATTTCCGCTGCCAAATGGGTGGTGGGATAAAAATCTTTCAGCGTCGAGCGCCTATGGCCATGCGCCAGACCATGCATGATGCCGCGTCAAAAAATTGGGCGTGGCATCTGGATTCGGCCTCATGTTTTTCATCACATCAAAGTTGTTCTGGTTTCTTGCTGCGCCCGGCAATCTCGTTGTGCTGCTTGGGTTTGCGGGCCTTGCGGCGGGCGTCCTCAAACGCCAGCGGCTGGCCCTCTGGCTCTACCGGGCCAGTGCCATCGGCCTGCTGCTGATCTGGATTTTGCCGTTGGGGCCGCTGCTGCTGACGACATTGGAGAACCGCTTTCCGCAGGCCCCGGCCTCGCTGGGGGCACCCATCGGCATCATTGTGTTGGGTGGGGCAAGCGATGAGACGATCACGGCGGCGCGGGGCCGTGTGTCGCTGAACGAGGCGGCTGAGCGGCTGACCGAAGCTGTTCGCCTGTCACGGCTTTATCCGCAGGCCACGCTTATCTTCAGCGGGGGATCGGGGGCGCTGGTGCCCACGGGTCTCAGCGAGGCAAGTGTCGCCCGACAATTCTGGACCGACATGGGAGTGGATCCGGCCCGCATCGTGCTGGAGGGCAAGTCCCGCAACACGACGGAGAATGCGGCCTTCACCGCCGCCCTGATCCGCGACACGTTCGGGCCACCCACGCCGGACCAGCGCTGGCTGCTGGTGACGTCAGCCTTCCATATGCCAAGATCCGTTGGGCTTTTTCGGAAAGTCGGACTGCCGGTCGTGCCCTATCCGGTGGACTACCGCACGCGGGGAACTTCGCAGGACCTGCTGCCCCATGCCCAGGCCATGGACGCCGTGCGCGACCTTGACCTCTCGCTGCGCGAATGGGTCGGCCTTGCTGCGTATCGGGCGACGGGCAAGATCGATGACATCTTCCCCGGACCCTGATCCGGCACAAGCGAAACATTTCGAAGTTGCACGCGCGGCTGAGAAATGATCTTCAAACGAGAAAACAGGATGGCGACGCGCGCGACCATCGTGAGGGGAGGACGATCCATGAGTGATGTGACATCAGCCACAGCCGAAGATGTGCCACCGCTGTTGCTCGGCACTTGGAAACTTGTGTCCAGCACCCGTGTCGACATGCCGTCGGGCAAGCGCTCGGACATGATGGGCTCGCATCCGCTGGCCTTTATCAATTATTGCCGGGACGGCCGCATGATGTTCCTGCAGGCTGGCGAGGATCGCAAGAAGCCAGCAGGCGCGCAGGTGACGGATGCGGAAGCCGCCGCTTTGTATCGAACATTTCTCGGCTACGCGGGCACGTACACAATCAAAGGCGACACCATCACGCACCATGTGGATCTGTCATGGAACGAGACGTGGACCGGCTCTGACCAGGTTCGTCAATTCAAGTTCGATGGCAATCGCGTGACACTATCGACCGCCCTGTCGCCAGATCCTGTGCATGGCGTGATGAGCATTCGCGAGCTTGTCTGGCAAAAAGTTGAGTAGACGCCACCGGCCTTGTTTCAGTTTGTCATACCTTGCCAGTGTGAAAGTATCGGATTGAAATATGGTGACCTTGGTACTCGTTCATGGTGCATGGGGTGGCGGTTGGTGCTGGCGCAAGGCGGCGACGTTGTTACGCGAAAAGGGGCTTGAAGTTTATGCGCCCACGCTGACAGGTC
>CAIZGQ010000715.1 GCA_903932565.1 uncultured Hyphomicrobiales bacterium | reverse complement strand
GTCCGAGTGACGTGCGCCACGCTTCAATCAGTTCAGCTGCTGCAGCACCGAAAACAGATTGGAGACCGAGTAGGCTGCGGCCTCCAGATCTGGCGAGAGATTTGCCGGATCTGTTATCAGCTTGGTGCGGATGCCCTCTTGCCGCAGACCCCAGACGAGGGGTGCATAATCGCCGTCGGCAGCGATGAGAATCAGGAAATCAGGTTTCAGGCGCGCGCACACGAGTGCAAGCCGAATCATAAGACGCTGATCGTCACTGTGTTTGAGCCATTCGCGCCCACTTTTGTCCCGCATCTGGCGGGCCGGGGCCTCAATAACGTGGACGCCCTGTTGTGCCAGCGCGTGAGACACGCGTTGAGTGTCTTCAAAACTTTTCAGCTGGTCGAGCGGATCATCCGACTGGGGTGGAAAGCGAACCACAGGCGCAAAAATGTCGAGCACGTCGCCGCCCTCGCGCTCAATCAAATGAACAATATCCCGGTAAGGAAACTTGATATCGAGATTTGAATTGCGCATTGCATAAAAGACGAATTGAGCGTCGACGCCCACTACATTTGTTGTCACGACAATAACCTAAATAAAATGATTCAAAGACTTAGCGTAACCCAGCACTTAACTTGACTTAATGAGTATGCGTTACCTCTTAACGAAGATCAATCATCCGTTGGACAGAAATGCGCGCACGTGCGGCAAGGTCCGGTGCGATGCGTATTTCCTCCCGCAAATACAACAAACTATCCAAGATGCGCGGCAAGGTAATGCGCTTCATATGCGGGCACAGATTGCACGGCCGAATGAATTCAACGTCCGGCGTCTCGGCCGCGACATTGTCGGACATGGAACATTCGGTCACCAGCAGCACACGCGCGGGTCGCCGTGTCTTGACGTAGTCGATCATCGCCGCCGTCGAGCCCGCAAAATCGGCAACGTCCACCACCTCCGGCGGGCATTCGGGATGCGCAATAATCTTGAGCCCGGGATCATCTGCCCGATACTGCAACAGTTCCTGCGCCGTGAACCGCTCGTGCACTTCACATGCACCGTGCCAGGCGATGATCTTCACCTTCGTCTGACGCGCCACATTTGCCGCGAGAAACCGGTCAGGCACGAAAATAACGCGATCCGCACCAAGGCTTTCAACAACCTTCACGGCGTTCGATGACGTGCAGCAGATATCCACTTCAGCTTTCACGTCGGCGGATGTGTTCACATAGGCCACGACAGGGACGCCCGGGTATTTCGCCCTCAAAGCGCGCACATCGGCACCAGTGATGGATTCGGCGAGCGAGCAACCAGCGCGCGAATCGGGAATTAGAACGTGCTTGTCGGGGCTAAGAATCTTTGAGGTCTCAGCCATGAAGTGTACGCCGCCCTGCACAATGATTTGGGCGCCAGTCTTCTCCGCCAGCCGGGCAAGTTGCAGCGAGTCGCCAACGTAATCGGCCACGCAATGGAAGATTTCCGGCGTCTGATAATTGTGCGCGAGAATGACGGCATTGCGCACCCGCTTCAGATCGTTGATCGCCTTGATGTAGGGCGCATGCACGGGCCATTCGACGGACGGCATCACGCGCTTCACCTTCTCGTAAAGGTGTGCGGTTTCCCGCTCGATCTCGGGCGTCCAGGCGAGGTTCGGCATCGGGAGGAGGCCAAAGCGTTCCGCCGCGCTCAAACCTGCCGCATCCACCTGGTGGGCCAGGTTTGAGATTGCACTGCCGGTGAGACCGTTTTCAACCAGAGCACCCATGACACGCTCCCGCATTAATGCTCATTTTGAGCATATCTCGTTTACACGAGTTCTGAGATATACTCAAGTGGAGCATAAAAGGCGGTGAACATTCCCCGCCGCGCCAGGAAGGTTCGCCAAAGTTGGGGCCGTTATGAGGCGAGGCGTCTTACTCGGACGGCTAAAGCACCGGTCCAGAGGAGATGGCAGGGGGCGCGGCCGGCACCGGCTTCCGGTTGGCCGGCGCAATGGTGGACAGTCGCAGGATCAGCTCTTTCAGGTCCGGTTCCCGCACAGCAGCAACCGCATCCGGAATGCTGAACCAGCGGGTGGTGCGCTCATGAAATTCGCGCCACGTCTTGCGTTGGCGGACCACATGCATTGGGAACACGTCGACCTTGCAAGGCAAGATCGCGCCGTTGCGCATGCGTTTTTCGTATTTGAAGGTGCCCAGAGCCTTCTTTGCGATATGACCGACAAGGCCCGCCTCCTCCAGCGCTTCCTGTGCCGCTGCATCGTGGGGCTTGCGATGGCGCATGGGCCAGCCCTTTGGCACAACCCAGCGACGCGTCTCGCGTGATGAGACGAGCATCACTTCCAGCTCGTTGTTCCACCGCCAAGGCAAGGCTGCATATTGCAGCCGATGCGACGCTGCTGACACCTCCTTCAAATCGGTCAAATTCTTTTTCATTTTGATCCAATTGAGCGATCAGGCCGTCCCATTGACACCATCGATCTTCCGCAAGTCTTTGGAGACGCACAGCGTTACAAATCAGTCGCGCATCCGGTCTATCGCTGACAATCACCTTCGGTCATACAGCCATTATGTCAATTACAGCGCCAAACGAACCAACTGCGCCAAGCACGCCGCCCGTGCAGGATCGCGCCATCTTCACCCGCGGCTCAGTTCTGCGCCATGTTCTTGTGATGACGTCAACAGGGTCAATCGGCCTGATCTCCGTGTTTCTCGTCGATTTTCTGTCACTGCTTTACGTATCACGGCTCGGCGACCCAAATTTGACGGCCGGCGTTGGCTACGCATCCCAGATTCTTTTTGTCGTGATTTCTGTGAATATCGGCCTGTCGATTGCCGTGTCAGCGCTCGTGGCGCGTCAGCTGGGTGCCAACAATCGCCCGGCGGCCGAACGACTTTCCGCCTCTGGGCTGACGCAAGTGATGATCATCGGCGCACTGGTGGCCTTGCCCATTGTTATCTGGCGCGTTGAGATCCTCGAGCGCATTGGCGCAACTGGCGCTGTGCTCGACACGGCAAGCCTGTTCCTGATGATCTCCCTACCGGCCAATTTTCTGATGGCAGGCGGCATGGCGCTATCGGGAATTCTGCGCGCGGTGGGTGATGCCAAACGCTCCATGTACATCACACTTATCGGCGCACTGGTCACGGCGGTTCTCGATCCCGTTCTCATTTTCGGGTTTCATCTGGGCGTCACTGGAGCTGCCATTACAACGGTCGTGTCGCGCCTTGTCTGGATGATCGTTGGCATCCGGGGCGCAGTCTACGTTCACAAACTTGTGGCGTGGCCCAGGGCTAAAGCGGTGTTGTCCGACCTTGCACCCATCATGACGATCGCCCTGCCCGTCATCCTCACCAATATCGCGGCCCCCGTCGCCAACATCTACACCATGCGGATCTTTTCGGAGTTTGGCTCCGAGGTCATTGCGGCTTTTGCGATCATTGACCGCGTGACGCCCGTGGCATTCGGCGTTTTGTTTGCCATGTCGAGCGCCGTCGGGCCCATTGTCTCGCAGAATTACGGGGCAAAACTGTTCCCTCGTGTGCGTGACACGCTGACTAGTTGTTACGCAGTGGCTGGGGCCTATGTCGCACTGGTTTGGGCCGCGCTGTTCTTTGGCTCCCACGCCATCGTCAGCCTGTTTGGCGCGCAGGGCGAAACAGCGGCGCTCGTCATCTTCTTCTGCAATTGGGGAGCGACAGCGTGGTTCTTCCTTGGCTGCATTTTTACCGCCAATGCTGCATTTAACAATTTGGGCTTCCCGGTGCTGTCGACCGTGTTCAACTGGGGCCGCGCAACCTTGGGCACGATTCCCTTCGTGACATTGGGGGCCAAGTTCTGGGGACCGACCGGTGGCCTGATGGGCATCGTGGCAGGAGCCGCTTTATTCGGCGGATTTGCAGTGATGACGTCATATTGGGCAACCACGCGCCTCGCCTCGCGCGCGCAACTGTCATAATCTATTTGCGAAATTCGCGTTTACGGATCGATATCGCATTGCCTTCCAAGGGGGACACCTATGAATTTGAATGACATCCTTCAGTCGCCGCAGGGATCTGCTGCGCTCAACGGTCTCGCGGCTCGTATGGGCCTGACGCCCGAGCAGGCGCAGGCGGCAGCGCAGTCGCTGATTCCAGCGCTGTCGGCAGGTTTGCAGCGCGCTGCGCAGAACCCGGGCTCGCTCGGCAAGATTCTGGGCCACCTCACCGACACCGCGCACCAGGAAAACTATGAGACCGGTGCTGCGCCCCCCTCGCCCGAGGCCATCACCGCCGGCAAGGACGCAGCCGGCACCATTCTGGGTAACAGCCGCGTTGCCGAACAGATTGAAGAGCGCGCCGCCGCCGCAACCGGCCTGTCGCCCGACGTGATCAAGTCCATGCTGCCGGAAATCACCAGCGTTGTGCTGGGCGGCGTGACCTCGCACATGCAGCAGGGTGGCATGGGCGGCATGCTGGGCCAGCTGGCGCAGGCGGCCCAGTCAGGCGGCCTTAGCAACATTCTTGGCGGCCTGCTGGGCGGTGGCCAAAGCGCCAGCGCACCCGCCAGTGGCGGCGGTCTCGGTGGCATGTTGGGGGGCTTGCTGGGCTCAATCCTGGGCGGCAACAAAACCGCAGGCGCACCGGGTGCCGGCGGCATCGATCCCGCCATGGTCAAGGCTGGCATGGATATGCTGGGCAAGATGTTCCAGCCGGGCACGCCGGTTTCGGGCGATGTCCAGGCTGAGATTGGCCAGATCTTCTCCAAGCACGCCTGAGGCATGGACAAGGATCTGGGCCAATCCCTGATCGGCCCGTTCTAGTCCCAAGGTGCGGAGATCCGTCCTCCGCACCTTTTTCAATCCAAGTTCAATCCAAGTTCAATCCAAGAACGCGCGGCAGGCATTGTGTTGGGTCCGATCGCATGAGCGACACAGAACACCTGCGCATTGCGCGTGGCACGCCAGCCTTCCGCAAAACCATCGTTGCGCTGTTCATCGGCGGCTTTTCAATTTTTGCGCAGCTCTACTGCGTGCAGCCAATGATCCCGATGTTCGCGCGGGAATTCTCGATTTCGGCGGCCGCAGCCTCGCTCTCGGTTTCGGCCACCACGGCGGGGCTCGCCATCGGCATGCTGTTTACGGGGGCTCTCTCAGAAGCCATCGGGCGCAAGCCGATGATGGTCGCCTCGGTCTTTGGCTCGGCCGCCCTGCTGCTGCTCTCGACGCTCGTCACCACCTGGCATGAGCTTGTCGTCATCCGCACGCTGACCGGTTTTGCGCTGAGTGGCCTGCCGTCCATCGCCATGGCCTATGTGAGCGAGGAGATCGAAACCAAATCGGTTGGCTTCGCCATGGGGCTGTTTATCGGGGGCAGCGCCATCGGTGGAATGATGTCGCGCTTTGTGGCCGGTTCCGTCTCAGATGCCACGAGCTGGCGAACTGCGCTCATCATGGTCGGCACGATGGGCATTATCAATTCAGCCCTGTTCTACAAAGCGCTGGCACCCTCGCGAAACTTCGTGCCGAAGCCCCAAAGCCTCCGCAGCCTGCTGAACGGGTATCGCTTGCACCTGTCAGACCCCGGCTTGCGCGTTCTGTTTGCCATGGGCTTCCTCGTCATGGGCAGCTTCGTGACGATGTACAATTATCTTGGCTTCCGGCTTCTAGCGCCGCCCTTCAACCTGAACCAGACACAGGTCAGCTCGATTTTCCTGGTCTATGTGGCCGGGATCGGCAGCTCGACCATTGTGGGAGCGCTTGGCGATCTCCTTGGGCGACGCCGCGTCCTCTGGGTCACGCTGGTCATTATGCTCGTTGGCCTGTCCCTCAGCCTGATCAATTCGGTCGCGATGACGGTGGTTGCCATGGCGATCTACACCTTTGGCTTCTTTGGAGCCCATTCGGTTGCCTCAACCTGGGTCGGTCGGCGCGCCTCGGTGGCCCGTGCCCAGGCGTCGTCGCTCTACCTGCTCTGCTACTACATGGGGTCGAGTGTCGTGGGGACGGTGGGCGGCGTGGCGCTGGCCCTGGCTGGCTGGGCGGGGGTCGTCGGAATGGTCGCCGTTCTTCTCAGTCTGGCGCTGGCGGGGGCATTGTGGCTGACGCAGCTGCCGCCCGTGGCATCGGCCGAGCAGAACGACGAGATCATACCCCCCGCGATTGAGGGTTGATCAGGGGAACCCGGACAGCAGCGGGCCCAGGAAACGGGCGGAGAGGTTCACGCCGATGGCCTTGGCACCCAGAAGGCAGCAAATCGCCAGCATTGAAGCGATCGTTGCGTATTCGATCGCCGTGGCGGCCGTCTCATCGCGCAAGAACTGTTGAAATACAGACATATCGCCCCTCGACATATGTCTGACTATCCCAGCGGGTCCTGACAAAACTCTTAAGATGGCGGCAGAAACTAGACAATAAACGCCAAAAAAATTGCGCGGATTTGTGACAAACACCGGAAACGTAAAGACCTTCCGCTGCGTCTTCTGCTCTCGGACGTCTTAACTCAGGGTCGGTTGCAGCAACGCCGCGCCAAGGCTGCAACGGGAGGGGCACCGGCAGCACATGGCACCGACGCGAAAGGCACCGCCGGGAGATGGCAGCACCAGGTCGGGATCACCCGACCTGGTGCTTTGCGCTGTGTTATTCCGCAGCCGCGGCATGCCCCTCGATTGGGGCTGTTGCTGGCACGGGACTGTGCATCCGGTCCTTGGAATGATCGCGGGCGATCAGCGTGTACACGGCCGGTGTCACAAACAGCGTGAACAACGTACCAATGGACATGCCAGCGGCAATCACGAGGCCAATATCAAAGCGACTGCGCGCGCCAGCACCCGATGCCAAGATCAGGGGGATCATGCCAACGACCATGGCAGCGGTTGTCATTAGAATCGGCCGCAGCCGCACACCAGCCGCATGCTCAATGGCTTCGCGACGGCCCATGCCCTGTTCCTGCAGGCCATTGGCAAACTCGACCATCAGGATGCCGTGCTTGGAAATCAGCCCAATCAACGTTACGAGCCCGATCTGCGTGTAGATATTGATTGAGGCCGCTCCGCCAATGCCGAGAATGTTCAAGGGCAGCAGGGCTCCAAACATCGACGTTGGAAGCGCGATCAGGATCACCAGCGGATCGCGGAAGCTTTCAAACTGCGCGGCCAGCACCAGGAAGATCACGATCAGCGCAAACAGGAAGGTGACGGCCAGTGTGCTGCCTTCCTGCACGTACTGGCGGGCATCGCCCTGATAGTCGACCGTGTAACCCTCGGGCAGGATTTCCTTTGCCTTGTCCTGCAGGAACGTCAGCGTCTCGCCAAGCGTGCGTCCAGGGAACGGCACACCGGAAATGGTGGCGGAACTCAGCTGCTGAAAGTTGGTCAAGGCGTTCGGCTGCACCGTGTTCGACAGGGTTGCGATCGTGGATAACGGCACCAGATCGCCGCCCGTGGTGCGCACCTGATAGCGCAGCAGCCAGTCGGCAGTCAGACGCGCATCACGCGGCACCTGCGGAATGACTTCGTAGCTCCGGCCATAGAGGTTGAAGCGGTTGACGTAATTGCCGCCGAGCAAGGTCGCCAGCGATTGCCCGACATCCTGCATCGATACACCAAGACGATTGGCCTTGGCCGCGTCGATCTTCATCTCAATCTGCGGCGTGTCGAACTTCAGGTCCGAGTCAGTAAAGATGAAGAGACCGCTTTTGCGGGCTTCGTCCTGCAACTTGCCGACAACTTCGGCCAGCTGCTGGTAGTCGCCCGTGGTGCGCACGACAAACTGCATCGGCGGGCCACCAGTCGAACCCGGCAGTGCGGGCGGCGAGAAGGCCAAAACCTGTGCGCCAATGTTGCCCGCCATTTTGGGCTGCATCGCCTGAAGAATTTGCTTCACGCTGCGATTGCGCTGTTCCCACGGCTTCATCAAAATGCCGACGAAAGCCTGATGCACGCCCGCCAGACCATTGATGGCGAAGACGTGCGCCTTTTCCGGAATCTCATCCATGGCGAGCTTCAAATCCGCCGTGGCGCGCTCCAGAAGATCGAGGTTACCGTATTGCGGTGTCTTGACGATCGACAGGACAAGGCCCTGATCTTCATCGGGGGCCAGTTCCTTTGGCGTTGAGGCATACATCACGCCTGTCAGCGCCAGCACGCCGAGCAGCACGACCATGGTCATGGCGCGGAAGTTCAGGGTCTTGTGCAGGCGGCTTTCGTATTTCTGGCGCAGGCCATCGAACATGCGATCCAGGAACTTCGCGAAACGTCCCTCATTTTCACCCGTCCGTGCTTTCAGCAAAAGCGAGCACATCATGGGCGACAAGGTCAGCGCGATGAAACCCGATACGATGACGGCACCCGCCAGCGTGAAGGCAAATTCGCGGAACAGCGCGCCGGTGACGCCCGACACAAAGCCAATCGGCGCGTAAACAGCCGCCAGCGTGATCGTCATCGCAATCACGGGCAGCGCGATTTCGCGTGCGCCCTTGAGGGCTGCATCAAATGGCGTCAGCCCTTCTTCAATATGCCGATAGATGTTCTCCACCACCACGATGGCGTCATCGAC
This sequence comes from uncultured Hyphomicrobiales bacterium, assembly GCA_903932565.1. Lineage (GTDB taxonomy): Bacteria > Pseudomonadota > Alphaproteobacteria > Rhizobiales > Beijerinckiaceae > Terripilifer. The sequence continues at coordinate 700 of CAIZGQ010000715.1, read as the reverse complement.
CACAAGTCCGATGGCGAGCACGAAGGCGAGCAGCGTGAGCAGGTTGATGGAATAGCCCATCAACAGAAGAGCAATCATCACGCCGATCAGTGACAGCGGGATGGTGATGATCGGAATCAGCGTTGAACGCAGATTGCCGAGGAATAGGAAGATCACGATCACGACGATGATCGCCGCTTCGCCCAAGGTCTTCTCGACCTCATAAATCGAGGATCGAATGAAGTCCGTCGCGTCATAGGCGATGGCTGCATCAAGCCCGGCTGGCAGCTGCGCCTGCAATTCCGGGAATGCCTTGCGGACGTTGTCGATCATGTCCAGCGGGTTGGCGCTGGGTGCTGCATAAACGCCAACGAACACAGCTTTCAAGCCGTCAAACACCGACGATGAATCGACCGATTCCGGCCCAAGCTCAACCTTCGAGATGTTACCAAGGCGTACCTGCTGGTCGCCGCGCGAAACGACCACAAGCTGGCTGAACGCCTGCGCTGAATCCAGCGACGTCAGCGCATTGATGGACGTCTGCGTAAGGTCAGCCTTGATCTGCCCGGCAGCGGAGGTGAAATTGTTGATGGTCAGCGCATTGCGCACATCGGCTGGCGTCACGCCGAGTGCTGCCATCTTGTCGGGATCGAGCCAGATGCGCATGGCGAAGGTCTGGCCGCCGAGGATCTGCGCGTTGCCAACCCCGTCCAGTGTCTGC
>CAIZGQ010000714.1 GCA_903932565.1 uncultured Hyphomicrobiales bacterium | reverse complement strand
CAGACATAAAAAAGGCGCGCAACCGAAGCTGCGCGCCAAATCAACATCCCGGGAGGGAAGCTGTATTACTTGAGGTCCTTCGAGGTCAGATCGAAGGAGAGTGTTGCCACAAACTTTGAACCAGCCAGGCCAGACTTGTTGAGGGCCGGGGCGTAGTTGCCATCGGCGTATGTGATCAGAGCTGTGCGGGACTTGCTCAGGCTGCTGCCGTAGTAGCGCAGGTCGAGCGTCACGAACTTGTAGGTGTAAGAAGCACCCAGGTTCCAAGCTGCGTAGGACGGCAGGTTGTAACGAGCAATGGCGGTGTTCGGGATCGTGTGCGAACCATCCGTGCGGCCCAGCCACTGATAACCGTACTCGCCGTTGATCGTGAAGTCGCCGATCTTGTAGGCAGCCGTTGCCGACAGGTATTCGCTGTTGGCGCCGGTGTGCTGGTAGCTCGGGCTGTAGAAGAAGGTTGTGCCAACGTTGAAGGCGTCGGTGATGTTATAGCCGGCCTTGCCGTAGAGTTCGAACCAGTTGACCTGCGTCGTGAACACACCATTCGGCAGGCTCGGAGTTGCCAGGCCGGGGTAAAGGTAACCAATCACGCCAAAGTCGGTCGAGAGAGCGCCGAACGTGCCGCGCACGCCGCCGTCAACGTCGAATTCCATCGACGGGTTCGGGTCAAGCTTCGTGAACTTGATGCTCTCGCCGGAGATGCCAGCGTAGCCCTGCCAGGTGTCATTGAAGTTGTAGCGCAGTTCACCGTGCGCTGCGACTGACGGGTTGTGATAGGACTGCGAAAGGCCGCGGAAAATGTAATCCGTGGTCACGCCAGCGCCGATATCGAAATCCCAGGGGCTTGCGACGACGGTCGGGGCCGGGCCCTTCTTGGACGGCAGGTCGGCTGCGTAGGCAGTACCCGAGAGAAGTGCCGCTGCGGTTGCCGTGGCGAAAGCGATTTTCTTGATCATAAGAGCTCCGTAAGCACCGATACAAATTCGATGACCGAATATCGCTTACGGCCACACTCTCACTCAAGGACAAGACGCGGGCAGTTGCCTATAATCTATGCAAATATAACGTTCCGCCGAAAGCCGTGGCAAAAATGTGACAAAATCAAGAGCGTCGAATCTGCGTTTAATTGCAAGCCACTGCGGGCCTTGCGCGAAGCTGGATGAAAACAGGCTGGATTGCGTCGTCACCCGTCGAAATTACGGTCACAACGACGCGGTTCGGATTGCCAACTGAGTCGCGCGGAAAATGCCGGAGCCGTCTCGACTTAGCCAGCCCAGCCAATGTCAGCACTGGCCTCATAAGTCTTCAGCTTGTTGCCGTCAGTGTCGACCTCGCTCATCACGACGTCGTAGCCCCAGAGGTTGGCCAGATGCTGCATAACCTTGCTGGCGTCATCGGGGGCGAGTTGACGCCCCTCCAGCACGTTGTGATGCAGGACGAGCTTGCGGTCGCCCGCAAAATCAACCGCCACCACCTCAATGTTGGGATCGCTGCGGCCCATGTCGTAATCGCGCGCCAGGGCCCGGCGGACGCGGCGATAGCCCTGCTCGTTGTGGATCGCATCGACCAGGATTGAGGGATGCGCGGGATCGTCCAGCAGCCGGAACATGCGGAACTGCCGCATCAGCCGAGGCGACAGATATTGTGAAATGAAGCTTTCGTCGCGATAGTCCGCCCAGATCTGCCGCAGGGCGCCCACGCCGTCGCCGCAACCCGCCACGTCGGGGAACCAGGCGCGGTCTTCGTCGGTCGGATTGTAGGCCATGCGTTCAAGATCGCTCATCATCGCAAAGCCGAGTGCATAGGGGTTGAAACCGCCATAATGGCGTTCATCAAACCCTGGCTGCATCACCACATTCGTGTGCGAGGTGAGAAATTCGAGATAGGCCCCATCATCAATCTGCCCGGTCTCGTGCAGCTTGTTCATGATTTTGTAGTGGGTCCAGGTGGCGCAACCCTCGTTCATCACCTTGGTCTGGCGTTGGGGATAGAAATACTGCGCCATCAGGCGCACGATTCGTAAGATTTCCCTCTGCCATGGGCGCAATCTGGGCGCTGCCTTCTCCAGAAAATAGAGAATGTTCTCTTCTGGCAGCAGGAGTCCGTTGCCAAGATCATCCAGCGGCTTGGGGCTTGGTGATTGCGGCGCGCCGGGGACCGTACGCCACAACTCGTTCCAGGTTTCCTCGGCATGGCGGCGGCGTTCGCGCTCGCGTTCCATCTCCGTGCGGAAATCGTGGCGGCGGCGCGGCGAGCGATGCACGCCCTGATCCATCAGCGCATGAGCAGAATCCAGGATGCGTTCGACCGCGTCCAGACCGTAACGGTCCTCGCAGCGTGCAATGTAGCCCTTGGCATATTCAAGGTAATCCAGGATGCCGGCCGCATCGGTCCACTCGCGGAAGAGCTGGTTGTTCTTGAAAAAGTGATTATGGCCAAAGGCCGCATGGGCAATGACGAGCGTTTGCATCGTCGCCGAATTGCCTTCCATGATGTAGGAAATGCACGGGTTGCAATTGATCACGATCTCATAAGCGAGCGACGACCAGCCACGTCGATACGTGTCCTCCTGTTGCACGTAGCGTTTTCCATACGACCAGTGACCGTAGAAAATCGGCATGCCCGAGGAGGCGTAAGCATCGAGCATCTGCTCGGATGTGATGACCTCAATGCGATTGGGGTACACATTCAGCCCCAGATCTTTCAGGCCGATCTCCTCCACCGCATCGTAAACGCGTTGGATTGTATCGAAGCTCCAGTCTGCGCCGGTGTAGAGAAGCTTGCTCATGTCGCTTCTCTTTCTCCGGCACTCTGGCGGCGGAACAGGTCACGGAACACGGGATAGATTTCCTGCCGCGATGTGCAGCGCCGCATGGCGGGCGGTGCCGGCTCGATCGATTCATAAGCCCGCCACAGCGAGGAGCGAGCACCGCCGTGGTGGTGTGGCTCGTCGACTTCCAAATACGCGAAATACTGGCACACCGGCAGGATGCGTTCGTTCATCAGGCCGACGGCTTTCCCATTGTCGCCGGGCTCGTTATCGCCATCGGAGGCCTGCGCCACATAAATGTTCCAGTCGGCAACCGGGTAGCGTGCGTCGATCACCTTTTGCATTTCTTCCAGAGCCGTCGAAACACGCGTGCCGCCCGTCTCGCGACTGTTGAAGAACGTTTCCTCGTCCACTTCCTTGGCTTCATCCGTGTGGCGAATGAAAACGATGTCCACGTGCTTGTAGCGCTTGGTCAGAAACACAAAGAGCAACATGAAGAAACGCTTCGCCACATCCTTCATGTGCTGCGACATCGAGCCGGATACGTCCATCAGACAAAACACAACTGCCTGCGCAATTGGGCGTGGCACGGGCTCAAACCGGCGGTAGCGCAGGTCAATCGGATCAATGT
>CAIZGQ010000713.1 GCA_903932565.1 uncultured Hyphomicrobiales bacterium | reverse complement strand
AGTGCCGCGCGAGTTATCAAATCTTGAGGCCCAATGTGTTGCGGCCCTTGAGCCCGTCCGCGCCCCGCTGAACGAGGCGGAGCTCGCCCGCCGTCTGGCCGCCCCGCTCACAGCGCGGCAGACGGACTATCTCAAGACTTATGGATATCCCTACGTTCGAGACGAGTTCCGGTTCCACATGACGCTCACAGGGCAGTTGCCAGAAGGCCTGCAGGCAGACGTGTTGCTGTTTCTCCGGCAGGCATTTGCGGCACAGGTTGGAGCGAAGTTTCAGCATATCGCGTCCGTGCAGGTGTTCAGACAATCGGCACCTGATGTGCCGTTTCAAATTATTCACGCAGCGAAGCTTTTTAAAATTCCAACTGATTGAGCGGCTTTGTTTGCGCTGGGCCGCACGGCCGGGCACAAGCAAATGCGGCCACCGGATGATTGGGATCGGAGGGCGGCCCGGGCTTGTGCAAGTGGCCCTGATGATCGCCGCGCTGATCAAATACCTCCGCAACGATTTGCTGACACGGAAACCGCGAACGAAAGGCCAGCCTGGCCAGTCCGCCGAAGTCGCTTTGTATAATTTTTGTCAATATGTTGGCTTGCTTCAGAACAGGAGCGTTGCTGAACCAACTTGACCCCAAACTCCCTTCAAACAAGGCTTACTGTTCTATGAGTACATCTCCTGTCTCCCAATCTTATTGGCGATGTGCTAGTAAAATCAGAACAGCGTGCTGACAGCGGAAACTGAAAATTAGCTTTTTAAACGTGCGTCCTTAAATCCTTATTTTGGGCATGAACAAGCTGGGCCGTCGTTGCGGCAGGCCAACTCACAAAATGATCTTTGGCAAGAATCTATCAAGCAGGGTTCGATCCGGTCTGATCCCTTCAAAATTATTCCTGATCGGACACTGTGATGACCATTCCCTCCGTGAACAGCCTGCTTTGTGCTGCTGGATAGACAGTTGAGAGGTTGTCATGCACCTTCGCAAGTTGACGCCAAAGTTGATCATGAATTTGCATCCTAACTTCCAAATTCAATTTGAAGCCATGAGGACTCGGATTTGAATATCGACCCAGACGTTCGGCGTGGTTCCCCGAGTGTGGAGCTCACCCGTGATGAGTTCGTTCGACGATACCGGGAGCGGTTTTATGATCCGGCCTTCGAGTCGCACTCATCCGCAATCGAGGCCCTCGCGGACATTGGTTGGCAGGCCTATATCGAGGGACGAAAAAGCCCCCGCTCGGCGCCTGCCGGGCCTGGGTTTTCGGATCCGGCCTATGAATTAGCCGACGAGTGGCGCGCTGCCAGCCAAGCCATCAAACAGGCTCAGGCGCGTCACGATCATTCGCTGGGCGCGTCCCGGATTTTGATCATCAACGGCGCAACGCGAAGCGAACATACGTGCCCGGGCGAAATGTCAAAGACGTATCGTTTGGCCATGATCGCGAAGGAAATCGTTGAGGCTGAACCCTCTTTCGAGATCGATTTTCTCGATCTGAGCCACGTCGCGTCGGAATACGGGCGCACAATTCACCCCTGCAAGACCTGCGTTTCAACGGCAATGCCACTCTGCCATTGGCCATGCTCTTGCTATCCAAATCATGCCCTCGGTCAGGTCAACGATTGGATGAACGATATTTATCCGATGTGGGTCGCAGCGCACGGCATTATGATTATCACGCCAACAAATTGGTACCAGGCCCCGACGCCGCTGAAAGCCATGATTGATCGACTGGTCTGTGCTGACGGAGGAAACGCGGACCCGACGTCAACGCAGGGCAAGAAACCAGCGCTGGCCAAAAAGCTTGAACTTGATGGATGGAATTATCCCAAACATCTTGCGGGCCGAATGTTTTCTGTGGTGACCCACGGCGATGCGGCGGGCGTTGAAAACTTGCGGCGCAGCCTCGTTGATTGGCTCACCGACATGCATCTCATTGAAGCAACGGGGGGAACGCTCGACGCCTTCATCGGCTACATGCGCCCCTACGCAACCAGCCATGCTGATTTGGATGCGGACGGCGCAGTTCAAATCGAAGTGCAAAACGCTGCAAGGGCATTGGTTCAATCCGTAAAACTCCGCCGCGCTGGTCGGTTGCAGAGTCCGGATGAGGGATTGGTCGAGCCCAGGCCAAAGTGACGGAGATGAAAAATTGTGTTCGGTCATGAAGGCGAAAAACTGCGCCTTTTATGGCGTGCGGCTTACAGCCCGCTGGTGCCTGAAGCCTCAATCAAAAACGCATGAAGTCTGCAAGAAAAGCACGACGTCGGCAGGCAAAAAGATCATGTCTTCTTGCTGCCCAACCAGTCCTGGCTTTTAAAGACGGCATATATCGCCATGGCATGACCTCGCCCAAGATCGAAGTCTTCTTTGAGCCAGTTTACAATCTGGGTGGCTGTCACACCTGCGTCAAGCAACCCTTTTTCTAGGCGACCTGCTTAAAATCCTCAGGTGTCTTCCCGGTTTTTGCTTTAATGTTATCGATATAAGCTTGGAATGACATGATCGCCCTTCAAAATATCGAAAACACGAACTTTTTCTCTGGAGATAGCTGTGCACT
>CAIZGQ010000712.1 GCA_903932565.1 uncultured Hyphomicrobiales bacterium | reverse complement strand
CTCATTTTTCCGATGGACCACGTTCAGCGCCGCGATGTTCGTGCTGCTGCTGCTGGGTGCGATCATTGCCTCGCTGATCATCGGCGCATGGCCCGCTCTCTCCACGTTCGGGTTCGGGTTCATCACGACCGAGCGTTGGAGCCCCGCCCGCGAAATCTTCGGCGCGTTGGCACCCATTTACGGAACTGTGATCACGGCCGTGATCGCCATGATCATCGCTGTTCCTGTCGGTCTCGGGATTGCGGTTTTCCTGACTGAGCTTTGTCCGATGTGGCTGCGCCGTCCCGTCGGTATCGCGATCGAACTTCTGGCCGGTGTTCCTTCGATCATTTACGGCATCTGGGGCTTTTTTGTTCTGGCCCCCGTGCTGAAGGAAACGCTCCAGCCTGCCCTGATCGCGACCTTCGCCAACGTGCCCGTGATGCGCGATATTTTTGCGGGTCCTCCTTATGGCATCGGCATCATGACCGCAGGTCTGATCCTGGCCATCATGGTTTTGCCCTTTATCACGGCGATTTCGCGCGACGTGTTTCAAACCGTGCCGCCGGTGCTGAAAGAAGCGGCCTTTGGCGTGGGCTGCACCACTTGGGAAGTCGTGAAGAATGTTGTCTTCCCCTACACACGCGTTGGTGTTGTCGGCGGCGTGATGCTGGGCCTGGGGCGCGCGCTTGGTGAAACGATGGCCGTGACGTTCGTGATCGGCAATTCGCACCGCATCGCATCGTCCATCCTGGCACCGGGTACAACAATCTCGGCGGCGATTGCCAACGAATTTCAGGAAGCGTCAGGCGATCTCTACACATCGTCATTGATCGCGCTGGGACTGTTGTTGTTCGTTATCACCTTCATTGTGCTGGCCATCGCGCGGCTGATGCTGATGCGTCTTGATCAACAGGCGGGCAAGTAAATGGCTGGCTACGCGGGACGCAAGCGCGTCAACTTCGTGATGATGTCTTTGTGCTGGGCTGCTGCCATCTTCGGCATTGCCTGGCTTGCCCTGATCCTGTTCGCACTTCTGTGGAACGGCATTGCCGGGCTGGGCATCAATGTCTTCACGCAAAACACACCTGGGCCCGGCTCAGAAGGCGGTCTACTCAACGCCATTGTCGGATCGCTGATCCTGACCATCTCCGGTGTTGTGATTGGTACGCCCATCGGGCTGCTCGCGGGCACCTGGATGGCGGAGTACGGACGCCATTACAAGCTGACGATGGTGGTTCGTTTCATCAACGACATTCTGCTGAGTGCGCCATCGATCATCATCGGTCTGTTCGTTTATCAGATCGTCGTTGTGCCGATGCATCACTTCTCGGCCATGGCTGGCATGATTGCGCTGGCGGTTATCGTCGTCCCGGTTGTTGTGCGCACGACGGAAGACATGCTCAACCTGGTGCCGAACCCGCTGCGCGAAGCAGCCTCGGCGCTCGGCCTGCCGCGCTCCCATGTCATCATCAAAGTGGCCTATCGGGCCGCCAGCACGGGGCTTTTGACCGGTGTGTTGCTCGCCATCGCGCGCGTCAGCGGTGAAACGGCGCCCCTGCTGTTCACGGCCTTGTCGAGCCCCTATTTCAGCCTCGACATCACCAAGGAAATGGCGAACCTGCCTGTTGTCATCAACAGCTTTGCCGGATCGCCTTACGAAAACTGGAAGCAGCTCGCCTGGACAGGCGCGCTGATCATTACGTTCGCAGTGCTGACGCTGTCGATTTCAGCGCGCGTGCTCAGCGCTGAGAGGCAAACAAAATGAACACGTCTCCTGGAATCAATCAGATGAACGCAACCTCTGAAGCCGTTTCAACCAAAGCAATTGGCGAATTTGCCGGCCACGGCCTTCCCAAAAAGGTCTCGGTCGAAGAACTTAAGTTTTTCTATGGCAATTCGCTGGCTTTGAAGGGCATTGATCTGCCGCTCTACGCCAACAAGGTGACGGCCTTCATCGGCCCGTCGGGCTGCGGAAAATCCACGCTGCTTCGCGTTCTCAACCGCATGTATGATCTGTATCCGGGTCAACGCGCGGAAGGAAAAGTGCTTCTGGACGGGCAAAACATTCTGTCACCGGGACAGGATCTCAATCTGCTGCGCGCCCGCATCGGCATGGTGTTCCAGAAGCCGACGCCGTTCCCGATGACGATTTATGAAAACATCGCCTTCGGCATCAAGCTTTACGAAAATGTCTCGAAGAGCGAGCTCGATGGCCGCGTGGAGACAGCGCTCAAGGGTGCTGCTCTTTGGGGTGAAGTAAAGGATAAGTTGAACGCCAGCGGGCTCAGCCTGTCGGGCGGCCAGCAGCAGCGTCTGTGCATTGCCCGCACCGTCGCCATTCATCCCGAAGTGATCTTGTTCGACGAGCCATGTTCGGCACTCGACCCCATTTCAACGGCGAAAGTCGAAGAATTGATCGATGATTTGTCGGACCAGTACACGATCGCCATCGTGACGCACAACATGCAGCAGGCGGCGCGCGTCTCAAGTTACACGGCCTTCATGTATCTCGGCGAGTTGGTCGAGTTCGACGAAACCGACAAGATCTTCACCTCGCCCGAGCAGAAGCGGACGCAGGATTACATCACTGGCCGGTTCGGCTGAGGCCATCGGCCTGGAGGAAAACACATGTCGGATCATACCGTCAGGGCCTACGACAAAGACCTTGAAATTCTTGATCGCAAGATCGCCGAAATGGGTGGCATTGCCGAAAAGATGCTGGCCGAGGCCATGGACGCGCTTGGCTCGTTTGACGTGAAACTCGCGCGCGCCGTGGTTGCTGCCGACCCAAGATTGGACGCCCTGCAGCGCGAGATCGAAGAAAAAGCAATCCTGACCATCGCCCGCAGGCAGCCCATGGCGGTTGATCTTCGCGAGATTGTCGCAGCGATCCGCGTGTCGGGTGATCTTGAGCGCGTTGGCGATCTGGCCAAGAACATTGGCAAGCGTGTCATCCGCATTTCGAACGACACGCGCGTGCCGCGCGCCATCGTCGGCCTGAAGCACATGGCCGATATTGCAGCCCTGCAACTCAAGGAAGTGCTCGACGCTTATGCGCAGCGCGACGTGGAGCGCGCATTGGCGGTCTGGTCACGCGATCCCGAACTCGACGCGCTGGATGATTCCATCTTCCGCGAGCAGCTGACGTTCATGATGGAAGATCCGCGCAACATCTCGTTCTGCGCGCATCTTCTGTTCTGCACGAAGAATATTGAGCGTGT
>CAIZGQ010000711.1 GCA_903932565.1 uncultured Hyphomicrobiales bacterium | reverse complement strand
GTTTCTGCACAATCGCGGACTGGTGATGCCGGAGCCAATCTTTGGCGCGGGCAGCATCTGGATCTTCTGGGCAGCATTTGTCGGTTTGCTCGGGACGTTTTTTGTGAAGCGCCGTGCGCGACTGCGGCAGGAGGCGACGGGCGCGCGAAGCCCTGTGTGGCCGTGGGCTCTGCTGCTGATCGTCGGCCTGCCTCTGCTCGTTTATGTTTTGCTTGGGGAACCGCTCAGGTTCGATGTGCCCCATCTCAAAGGCTTTAATTTTGTTGGCGGCGTGCGCGTCCTGCCTGAACTTGTGGCCCTGGCATTGGGATTGAGCCTTTATACAGCGTCGTTTATTGCCGAAGTCGTGCGTGCCGGAATTCAGTCTGTTCCGCGTGGGCAGATCGAGGCGGCACAGGCTGTCGGCTTGAAACCGGGGGACATTTTGCAACTGGTAACGATCCCGCAGGCGATGCGTGTGATCATCCCGCCGCTCACCAATCAATATCTCAACCTCATCAAGAACTCATCGCTTGCGGTGTTTGTGGGATATCCTGATCTCGTGCAGGTTTTTGGTGACAAGGTGCGTGAGCAATCGTCTGCTTCGGTGCAGGTCGTGATCATCACCATGGGCGTGTATCTTGTCATCTCGCTCATCACATCGGGCCTGATGGGCCTCTACAATCGCCGCATGGCGCTGGTGGAGCGCTGATCATGGCAACATATCTGCGCAGCCAACCCATTCCGCCCCGGCCCGCACCCATTTTGTCACGCGGCGCGGTCGCATGGGTTCGCGCCAATCTGTTCAACGGTTGGCTTGGGACGATCCTGACGCTCGGCTCCATAGCGCTTGTGATCTGGCTGCTGCCCGGCCTTGTGCGCTTTATGCTGATTGATGCGGTTTGGAGCGCGCCCGATGGCGCTGCCTGCCGCGCGCCGGGCGCTGGCGCATGCTGGGCTTTCGTGGCGCAAAAGCTCGACTTCTTTCGATACGGCGCTTATCCGGAGGCAGCCCGCTGGCGCGTCGATGCAACCTTGATGCTCGGGGCCGTCTTGATCGCACGCCTGCTATGGCAGGCAAAGACCCGCAGCTTGCTGGCAGCATGTGCGCTGATCCTCGGCGTGCCGCTGTTCACGATCCTGCTGACGCCGGGATATGCCATCGCCCTGCAGGACCCCGTTCGTGGTGCCGCAATGCTTTGCGGGGGCGCTCTGCTGGGTGCCATGCTTTGGTTTGGACAGATTCGAACCGGGCTTGTGGCGCTTGGCTTTTTTGTGATTTATCCGGTGATCGCGTTCCTGCTCTTGCATGGCTCACGAACGCTGGGCCTCTCGATCATTGACACGAGCCTGTGGGGAGGTCTCTTCGTCACATTGCTGATCTCGATTGTTGGCATCGTCGCGTCCCTGCCGCTGGGCATCCTGCTGGCACTGGGGCGTCGCTCGGATCTGCCAATTGTGAAGACCGCGAGTTCGGTTTTCATCGAAGTTGTGCGCGGCGTGCCGCTGATCACGGTCTTGTTCATGGCCAACACCATGTTGCCGCTGTTTGTGCCCGAACATCTTGCGCCCGACCGTCTGCTTCGCCCCTTGATTGGTGTCGCGCTGTTTGCCTCGGCCTATATGGCGGAAACCATCCGCGCCGGGTTACAGGCTTTGCCAAAGGGCCAATATGAAGGCGCCATGGCACTCGGGCTGTCGCATTGGTCGATGCTGCGGCTTGTCATCCTGCCGCAGGCGCTGGTCATGGTCATTCCCGGAATCGTCAATTCCTTCATCAGTCTTTTCAAGGACACGACGCTTGT
>CAIZGQ010000710.1 GCA_903932565.1 uncultured Hyphomicrobiales bacterium | reverse complement strand
GTAAGACGCATCAGTACGCAGTCTTGCTGCGCGGAGCCTTGCCCTTGCCGCCGAAGCTGTTGCCCATCTTCGTAGGCGTCTGCGTCATGCTCTTGCCCGACACCTTCGGGGCCGAGCCCTTAACAGCGCCAGAGTTGATCGTCACCTGGCCCTGCGCCTTCGCGCCAAGCCATTTGCCAGACGCGCCGGAATTGTTGATGTAGGTCGCCTTCGGGGTGTGTCCCTTTAGGCCTGACATGCCCTTAGCCATCTCACTTGCCTTTCAGAATGCGGTTTGCCTTGGCGTCAATCTTCGCCGCTGTGCCGGATGACATGCGCCCGGCGTTCACAGCCTGCGAGGCGCGAGCTTTAGCATTTGCCGCATGCGAGCGGTCAGGCATCGGATAGGCGCGCTTGCCGGGCTCGCCGAACTTGCTGGCCGGCAGCTTGTCCCGGCCCTTGCTGGTCAGTTTCGCCATTGTCGCGGCCCTAAAAAGAAACCGCCCGGCTCGAGGGACCCGGGCGGTTGTGCAGACGATGTCTGGAGGACAGGACGTCTGCCTACCAATAAGGGGCCAAATCAGCGGCCGGTCAATCCCCGCCGGCGCAAAAGGTATTGCCAGGCGGGCCTAGCTCGGTTGCACGACGTATTAGGGTAAAACCCGCCGCCATACAGTCTCCCGTCATACCATAACCCGCTGTGGCTACCGTCAAGCGGCGGCATCCCACCAGCCAACTCAATGCAGGCCTTGTGGATGCGGTTTCTAGCTCCCGTCTGGCTTATCCCTGCCGCCCGCGCTGCCTCTGACACGCGCATGCCAGAGGCAAAAAGCGCGACAACGCCTTTCCCCGGCAGCTCCTGTCCACAGCACGGGCAGACTGGCATCACCGAAATCCGCCGCTGTTCTGCGTGTGGCCATAGCTCTGGCCGCCTGGCCCGTAATAGAACGTCGAGCCCGTCTGCGGCACAGCAACCGAATTGCCAAGCTGCTGCCCGTTGGCGCCGTAATAGAACTGGTTCCCGCCTGCCCCCGGCACGCTGTAGCCCTGCATGCGACCGTTGCTGTCGTAATAGTATTGCTGCCCAAAAGCCTGCGTAGCGGCCACCAGAGCGGCCAGAATGATGATCTTGCGCATATTCACTCCTCCATCCTCAACATCCGGATCGCGTCGTCTACAGCCTGCCGGCGACGCTCGGCCAACAAAACTAGCTCTGTCCTCACCCGGGTCGGGATCGTGATCTCGCCAGTCGCCCAGCGGCGGATCGTGCGGTCGTTCACGCCCAGCGCGTGCGCAAATCTGGTCTGCCAAAGCGGCCCAAACAAGGCCTCGCCCGCGCGGCTAAATGTCCGAGACTTCATCCGCCGTCCTTTAGGGCTGTTCTAGCGCTGCGCTGATGCGGGTGGCAATATCAGCCTCTCGCGCGCGGCCTGAATTTAAGAAGTCTCCAGCTTCCCGCAGCAGCCGCTCGAGCTGGTAAACCCGCGTCTCTAGCTCACGCTCCCGCCGAGCCCTAGTCACATGCTCGAACCGTGTCTCATGCAGCTTGGCGTAGATGCGGGATAGGTCGGCGACATTAGCCCCGTCCTCTGTCCTGTGGCCATCGGCCTGCCGCTGCTCGGCCAGTCCGCGGTAAACCATCGCGCCATAGGCCTCATGCTCGTCGCTCACCTGCGCCTCCTCCCGACTGCTTCCATCCCCAGGTGATGGATCAGCCGCTCAAGGCTGTCCACCAGATAGGCCTGCACCCACCCAGCCCCGGCCCTGCCGCCTGGGCAGCCCGAGCCGCGCAGGATCTTCGCCGTGGCCTCCATGCCAATCCCCTCGCCGCATACATGCGTCAGGATCGTGTAGCCGATCTGTCCGCAGCCACTGTGGCGGGCGACGTCGTTTAGCCACTGTGTGGCCCTCTGAGCGGCCTCTGACAGCGGCTCCGCAGGCAAGCCGCCGTCCACGCGCTCCTTGGTGTAGTCGATCGCCCTCGAGGCTCCCAGGACGGCGCGCTCATAGTTCGATCGGAATGTCTCGCCAGCTATAGCCTGGCTGTCACTTAGGATGCCGCGCGCTAGCAGATGGCTGACAGGATGCTCGCGGACATTCTTGATCACGCGCAGCTTGGCGCCCTTCTCATAGGGATCATCGACCAGGCCCTCGCCCAGCTCGATGTGGCGGGATGTGGCCAGCGTGATCTGGACCTTGCGCTTGCGGCTCACGCTGCTCTCCTCCTGCGCTTCGGAACCTTGCGCCCGAGTGCGCGCTGCTGCTGATGCCATTTGAAGCATTCGAAATGGTGCCAAGACTTAAATCCCCGAGGAGGCTCGCGGTCGGTCTGCTCGTCCTCCAGCCCCATCAGCCACGCCATGTCGGACTGCGTGATGTCGTGCCGTCGCAGCATCTCCTCTGCGCGCAGGATCTCGCTCTCTGGCATGGCTGTGTCTGGGAAGGCGGCGAATGTCATCAGTTTAAACCGTCAAAAAAATCGCCCTGCGCAGGCGTGTTGCCTTCCGCCAAGCTGCCCGAGTAATGGCCCGACCGAGGCCGCCAATAAGGGAAGCGCGGAGGCGTCGCGCACGCCTCGCATTCAATGTGATCGACGCCAGCGTCATCGCGCCAAATGTAGCCGCGCCCCTTATTAAGGCCGCAGGAACAGTCACGCGGATCTTCCCCCCGGCGTTTAGCCATCACGCCGCCTCCTTCTTCCCGGCGGCCTCGATCTCCCGCAGCGTGGCGTCTATGTCCTTGCCGACCTGGCGCAGAGCCTCGAAATAGGCGCGGACCACAGCCTCATTGCCTCGAGCAGCTCCCTCTCCAAGGCATACGGAGTAGGAGCGCATCAGCTCGGCGCATTCGGTGAGGTAGTGGAAGCGGAGAGGGTCGTGGCTCATCTGTAGGCCTTCATCAGTCTGGAGAGGTCGCGGCGCTCTGCCGGCCGATAGACCAGCGCGTGATGCTCGACACACCACGCCTTCCCCGGCAGCCGATCGGCGCAGCAGAACAGGTGGACGCCGTCGCGCTCGCCCCAGGGGAAGCGGCAATGATGCGGCTCGAGGTCCAGCAGCGGGCGAGGCGTCCCAAATGCCGTTGTGCTGGCCTCTGGCTGCGGATAGAGCGGCTGCGGGATGTTGTCCTGCTTGGGCGCGAATAGACGCTCTACGGGCGCTCTGGGCGGCCTTGGCGGCTGCGGCAGACCGGCGCGAGCAGCACGGGCGCGGACAGCGTCAGGGTGCTGGCTCGGCTCCTTCGTGTCGCCCTTGATCACGCCGATCCGGTGAGCCCGTCCGATGCAGGCGTTGCGTGTGCGTCCGATGGCGGCCCCGATCTCGGAGAAGCTTTTGCCCGCCTCGGCAAGCTGCCGAAGCTGCTGGTCGTCAGCCTCTGCCCAAAGCTTATTGATTGACCAGCCCATCAGACAGCCTCCCCGCGTGCTTTGGCGAGGGCGGCATATGCGGCGTCTCTATCAGGCTTCCATTCGTCATCGTCTTGGAATGCCACGTCCCATGCCATGATCCATTGCATGACATTCGCTAGCGCCGCATACAGTTCCGGCGCGGCGGCTATCAGGTGGGCGTTGGCTTCGTGCTTGGCATGCGGGTAGCCGCCATTCACTGACCCAACTTCTTTCTCACTATTTTTCATTGGGTCGGCTGTTATCAACCAACAATCATATCCCTCTGCGGGGTCTGTGTGAGTTGCGTGCCACGGCCTCAACCAGCTCTTGATGGTTCATCACAGACCCTCCGCGCAGGCAGCGGCGGACGAGCCGAGATAGCTGCAGGTCTCAGCAGTCGGAAGCCGGATGCCGTTGCCTTCGGGAGCGATGCGATACTCGGTGCGGCGCGGGCTGTGGCCGGCTCGTTTGAGATCGAGCAGGTGCAGGAGATTGGCTTGCCGAAGCTTGTGGCGCTCGGCGGCCGTGTCGCAGCCCTCGACCGGCGGGTCATTGCGGGAGAGCTGTCTCTTTTTCCAGCGGCGCTTCTTGATCCATCCGGAAGACTTCATGTCCACCCAGAGCAGCGATAGATCCTCCGGAGACACCGGCTCGTCGAGAATGTCGCCGAAAATGGCGGCGCATGCGTCCATGCTCTTGCCGCGGCTCTGCAGGTTAAAGAGCGCGTTCC
>CAIZGQ010000709.1 GCA_903932565.1 uncultured Hyphomicrobiales bacterium | reverse complement strand
GTATTCCTCGAGCGCGACGAGATCGCCTTCTTTGCACCCCCAGCGGCTCAGCGCCTCGACACCAGCACAGGCAATATGCCCGACGGTTTCGTGCCCAAGGATCAAAGGTCCCTTGGATTTCGGCAGATTTTGATAATAGCCCCAGTCGCTGCCACACACACCTGTGGCCTCGATCTGCAGGATGCCGGAGGTGGACGAGATCTCCGGCGGCTTGAAATCCCGCATCTCGGTGACGCCGGGCGCAATGGCAACGGCGGCACGAATGTTGGTGATGGCGCTTGTCATGCGGACAGGCTCAAACGGAGGTCTGGCGTGTGCCGGGCACGGCGCGCAGGGCTTCCTTGGCTGCATCCTTGTAGGCGGCGTCCGGCGGCAGCACGATGGCCGCTGAGCGCACCTGCTGCTCTTCCGGCGAGCGGCCGGGGGGCAACGTGCCTTTGTCCTGCAGCGCGCGCGCGGCTTTCATCAGGCGCTGACGGGCCATGATGATGCCGTTGTCGGTGCCCACGAGGTTTTCGCGCTCACGATTAACGATGGGTCCCATGCTTTCCTGCAGCGAGGAATCCTGAATGGCGATGCCGGAGACACCGCTGTAGGTCTCACCGCGCTTTTGCGCCGCGCGATCCATCAGGTAGTCGTTGCTCTTGTTGGCGAGCGGGATGAACGTGCCGGGCACATATTTGCAATGCACGCCTGCACCATCATCCATTGCCTGGACTTCCTTGTCGGTCAGGGCACGGGCGGGATGGTAATCAAAGCTCCAGGCCCAGCAGGAATGGTCATCAATCGGTACCCAGAAATGGCCATGCAGCGGATGGTCAGCGCGCGGCGGCACCATGGTGAAGCAGGGCATGATCCACGGTGTGATGCGCCAGTAGTGACGGCCTTCCTCGGCCATGCGGCGCGCACCGATGTAGAGACCGTCCGGTGCGTCTACAACTTCGAAAACCGGCCGTGAATCATTGAGATTGTACTGATTGGCGTGCGAGCCCTTGAAGAGAGGATCGGTGTTCAGCGCGCCCGAATGCAGGAACGAAACGTGGCTCGAATCGATGCCACCCTCGAGCGCCTGCAACCAGTTACATTCCTGCAGCCGCTTGGACATGTAGGACTGATTGGCGGGGACCGTGCAGAACTCCCAGGCTGGTTCCGGCGGAATGGTTTCGGCCGGACCCATGTAGGTCCAGATGACGCCGCCCTTTTCAATGACGGGGTAGGACTTCAGCTTGATCTTGTTGCAATAGCCGCTTTCCTCGGGCTCGGAGGGCACGTCTGTGCACTGGCCGGAGACGTCGTATTTCCAGCCGTGGTAGGGGCAGCGGATGCCGTTTTCCTCGTTGCGACCAAACCACAGCGAGACGCCGCGATGCGCGCAAAATTCGTCGATGAGCCCGAGGCGACCGGACGTGTCGCGGAAGGCCAGCATTTTTTCAGACATGACCTGGATGCGGACCGGCGGGCAGTCGTTTTCGGGGAGCTCGCTGGAGAGCAAAATCGGCAGCCAGTAGCTGCGGAACATGTTGCCCATGGGTGTGCCCGGACCCGTCTGGGTGACGAAATCGTTCTGTTCCTTGCGCAGCATTTCAGTCCCTCAAAGAGCGCCGCCAGTTATGGCTAACCTGTTGTTCTTTTATGCGGAACGCCGTTCCATATTGACGTGTGTACCGCTGCTGGTTCAGAAGGTCAACGTTTTGCAAGGCTCGTGCAAGGACTCGCTTGAAAGCCGCCAGTCAGAACTGAATGTCATGGGAGTGAAACGTGGAGCGGATTGATCTGTGCCAAACCGGCGACATCGACGAAGGCACTGCAATCAAGGTTGAAGCCAACGGCCTCGAGCTTGCGGTGTTCAACCTCAACGGGGCGTTCTACGTCATCGATGATCTGTGCACCCACGGCCCCGGCTCATTGTCCGAGGGCATGATCCGCAACGACACGGTCGAGTGCGATTTTCACGGTGGCGCCTTCAACATCAAAACGGGCGAAGTGGCCGAGCCCCCCTGCATGGTGCCGATCAAGACCTATGTGACGAAGGTCGATGGGGATACGGTTTATATTGAAATCTGAGAACCCTCACCCGGCGCGGTCCCCGCGCCACCCTCTCCCAAGGGAGAGGGTTCGCTGCAGCATGAACCTTCTCCCTTTGGGAGAAGGTGCCCCGCAGCGCGGGGCGGATGAGGGAAAGACAAGAGCTTCAAGCCGCTTTTTCGATTTCCGCCACGCGCACCAACGTCGCAGGTGCACTTAGAGTCGCCGGGCGCTCAATCGGCAAAGCCACCTCGATCTGCGCGGCAATGAGTTCCGATGTGGCCGCCGACAATGTCCAACCCAGATGGCCATGGCCGGTGTTGTAAAAAACGCCCGGCCTTGAACCAGCATTCACGCGCGGCAGCATGCTCGGCATCATCGGCCGCAACCCGGCCCACGGGATCACACGTTGCGTCCCGACACCCGGAAACAGCGCGCGCGTCCAGTTCACCAGTGGCGCAATGCGGTCCGCGCG
>CAIZGQ010000708.1 GCA_903932565.1 uncultured Hyphomicrobiales bacterium | reverse complement strand
GGCCATGCACCCCCAGGAGGTGCGGGCGCTCGGCGCAGATATCGTCCTTGGCAACACCTACCACCTGATGCTGCGGCCCGGCGCGGAGCGTGTGGCAGCGCTGGGCGGCCTGCACAAGTTCATGAACTGGCCGCATCCCATCCTCACCGATTCCGGCGGCTTCCAGGTGATGTCGCTCTCTAAGCTGCGCAAGCTTGATGAAAACGGCGTCGTGTTCCAATCGCACATTGATGGTGCGCGCCACACTCTGACGCCCGAGCGCTCGATGGAGATCCAGCGCCTTCTCGGGTCCGACATCCAGATGCAGTTTGATGAATGCGTGAAGCTTCCCTGCTCGGACGCGGAAGCTAATCGCGCCATGCAATTGTCGCTGCGCTGGGCCGAGCGCTCGCTGAAGGCCTTTGGCACGCAGCCCGGGCACGCGGCCTTTGGCATCGTGCAGGGCGGTGCAGTGCCAGCCTTGCGTATCGAAAGCGCAAAAGCGCTTGCGGATATGGACTTTCATGGACTCGCGGTCGGTGGCTTGGCTGTGGGCGAGCCGCAGGATGTGATGTTGGCCATGATCGACATTGTCATGCCGCATCTGCCCACCGACAAACCGCATTACCTCATGGGCGTTGGCACGCCGGATGACATTCTGGAATCGGTGCGGCGCGGCATTGATATGTTTGATTGCGTGATGCCGACCCGCGCAGGCCGGCACGGTCTCGCCTACACGCGCTTTGGCCGCATCAATCTGCGCAATGCGCGCCATGCAGAAGATCCGCGCCCGCTCGATCCCGAGGCGTCCTGGCCGGCCGCGCGGGATTACTCACGCGCCTATCTGCATCACCTCGTCAAAGCCGGGGAAATTCTGGGCATGATGCTGCTGACCGCCATCAATCTTGCCTATTATCAAGAGCTGATGGCTGGCATCCGGGCCGCCATTGCAGACGGCCGTTACGCCGATTTTTGCGCGGCAACGAAAGAAGGCTGGGCACGCGGCGAGGCAGACCGGCCCTAGACGTCTCGCGCACGACATGTGGTGCGCAAAACCACATGTCGGCCCCGTGCAAGGCGGAACGTGTATCCAGAAAAGAAAAAGCAAGGCGCGATGCTGACAGCGTCGCTTCCTTGCTGGTGTAAGTAACGCATCCTGGATCGGCTGTTCAATTAGGCCCCGGTTGCCGAGGTCCTTCACGCAGCGGTTTGATCCGCCGACGCCAGCTCAATACAGGCCTCCTCCCGCGACTTGGACTGTGGCTCACGGGCTGACGCCCATGGCGGCCTCCTTTCGGAAAGCAGCGAAAAGCTAGCCTAAACTTTTGGCTTTGTCATCAGATTGAGGCCTTGAGCGCCACAATTCCGTCACAAGATGTAGATGGCTGTTTTACATGACGTTTAGCGATTTTTTTCAGCGTACTCAGGCCTGGACTTAATCTTTTTGTCAGTCGTTCGCCTGAGATGCGGGCGCGCTGCCTCAATATCATCCAGCTGTTATGACGTGACTGTGGGATGATTTGCGCCTTCAAGATTCGGCGATTTCACGCAGAGAGGTCGCGAGCCGGTACAGCCTTGCGGCTTGAGTTTTCGCCCTGATTGGGATTGGGTGCGCTCAGTCGATGCCATGCCGTTCACTGGCGAATCGTTTCTTCCACCACATTCGAGCCCGCAATGCGTCTGTCCCGCTACTTTCTGCCCATCCTGCGCGAAACGCCCAAGGAGGCCGAGATCGTGTCCCACCGGCTCATGTTGCGGGCAGGCATGATCCGTCAGGAAGCGGCCGGAATTTATGCGTGGTTGCCGCTCGGCCTTCGCGTGCTCAACAAGATCTGCAACATCGTCCGCGAAGAGCAGAACCGCGCTGGCGCTGTCGAACTCCTGATGCCGACGTTGCAGTCAGCTGATTTATGGCGCGAAAGCGGCCGTTATGAAGCGTATGGCAAGGAAATGCTGCGCATTCAGGATCGCCATGAACGTGACATGCTGTTTGGCCCCACCAACGAAGAGATGGTGACGGAAATCTTCCGCGGCTCGGTGCGGTCGTACAAAGATTTGCCGCTCAATCTTTATCATATCCAATGGAAGTTCCGCGATGAGGTGCGCCCGCGCTTTGGCGTGATGCGGTCACGTGAATTCCTCATGAAGGACGCCTATTCGTTTGATCTGGATGCGGAGGGCGCAAAGCGCTCCTACAACCGCATGTTTGTTGCCTATTTGCGGACCTTCAAGGCACTGGGTCTGACGGCGATCCCGATGGTCGCAGACACTGGGCCCATCGGCGGCAATCTCAGCCATGAATTCATCATCCTGGCGGCGACCGGTGAGAGCGAAGTGTTCTGCCATCGCGATTATCTCGGTTTCCCGACCCCGCCGGCCGACATCGACTTTGAAGATGCCAACGCTGTGCAAACAGTGGTCGACAAATTCACCTCGCTCTATGCCGCTACGGAAGAAAAGCACGATGCCACGGCCTTTGCGGCGCTGCCGGACGAGGCCCGCGTGTCCGCCCGCGGCATCGAAGTCGGGCACATCTTCTACTTTGGCACCAAATATTCCGAGCCGATGCGCGCTGTTGTGAACGGCCCCGATGGCAAGGAAACGCTTGTCCATATGGGCTCTTATGGCATCGGTCCGTCGCGCCTTGTAGCTGCGAGCATAGATTCCCATC
>CAIZGQ010000707.1 GCA_903932565.1 uncultured Hyphomicrobiales bacterium | reverse complement strand
AGGGTTACGCTCTGATGTTCGTGATCGCTTTGGGAGTGGCAGGGCTCACGGGGCTGATGTCCCGGATCATCGTGCTGCGTCAATTGCGGGACTTGAGCTAGGCACCGCGTGCCCTCGCTCGTCAGATACAGTATCGTTGCGGATCAGGACCGCTAGAATGCCCGAGCAACATAGCATCACACCGCCAATGACCCACATCGATCCGGACCTTCCGCGCCGCAAGGGACATGGTTTGGTTGGTTTTGGTCTCCGGGTCCTGCTGCGCAGCCTTGCTGGTGGGGCCTTGGCCGCATGTGCCATTGGTTTCATCTGGTTTGCTGACAATGTGACCTCGCAGCCACTCACCCATCCGCCACGAGCCGAGGCCATCGTCGCCTTGACGGGCGGGCCTGACCGGATCGCTGAGGCGATGTCCCTTCTGGCGTCCGGGCACGGCGAACGGCTTCTCATCACCGGCGTCAATCCGGGGACCACCTTCCCTGAAATTATCGAGCTCAATCCGAAGTATCGGCATTTGTTCGAGTGCTGTGTCGACCTTGGCTATGAAGCCATCAACACGGTCGGTAACGCACAGGAAGCCGAGCATTGGGTCCGCGCCCATCGCATCCAGCAGTCCTTGATCGTTGTGACATCGGCCTACCACATGCCGCGGGCGTTGGCTGAGATGCGCCACCGTCTGCCTGGTGTTGCCCTCCATCCGGTCGCCGTTATGCCCGACCGCCTGCGCACCTCCACATGGTGGCAGGATATCCGCGCCGTGCAGCTCATGGGCCGCGAATATGTGAAGTTCTTGGTCGCAAAAGCCCGGATGCTCCTGATCGATCCCGACCCGGCACCACAAGATGCGGCTTTGCAAGCTGCTCGCACCTAGCGTCGCGCCGATCGCGAAAAATGAGCGGGCCAGGAAACGGAGGGCCTTTCAATTGACCTCCACCTGCGGCATCAAGAGCCATGATTTTCATTCGCTCCCTCATTTTCAACGTGCTGTTCTATTTCTGCACGGCGATCATCGTTCTGCTGTGGCTGCCAACGCTGCCATTCGGGCGTCACATGGTTTTTGCAGCGGCTCGTGCCTGGTGCACCTGCACGCTGTTTTTGCTGCGCACCATTTGCAACATTGGGTTTGAAGTCCGCGGCCTGGAAAACATCCCGGCCGGAGGCTATATGCTGGCAGCAAAACACCAGTCCGCGTGGGAAACAGCCGTTATCCTGCGCTTCACCCCCGATTACACCTTCGTCCTGAAGCACGAGCTCACAAAGATACCGCTGTTTGGCTGGTATCTGCGCGCGGGCGAGCAAATTGCAATTGATCGCAGCAAGGGTGGCTCGTCACTGTCGCAGGTCATCAAACAGGCGAGCGTCGTGATTTCGCAGGGACGCCAGCTCATCATTTTCCCGGAAGGGACACGGCGCGCGCCCGGCGCACCACCGCATTATAAGTTCGGCGTCGCGCATATTTATGGTGGCACCAAAGCGACCTGCGTCCCCGCCGCGCTGAATTCAGGGCTGTTTTGGGGGCGCAACAGCTTCGTCAAGCGGCCGGGGAAGATCGTGCTGTCTTTCCTGGAGCCGATCCTGCCGGGACTCGATAAACCGGTTTTCTTCAAACTTGTTCAAGAGCGAATTGAGACAGAGACCGCCAAGCTGATTGCGGAATCGCTTGCCGCTGATCCAAGCTTGGCCGCGGTTCTCCAAACGCAGCCGACTGAGGCGAGCCCAGCCACCAGTCCTTCAGGGTCCTGAAGCTGCCAGTTCATCGCTAAGCTGCGCCAGCGCGTCATCGGGAACGCCGAGCGCCTCGAGATGTTGGTGGGTCGCCAGAACATAATCTGCGTTCTGGCCGCTGAGCCCATGTCCCTGCCGAATCAGGCGCAGCAGATCATTGTGCGGCAGTCGTCCGGCATATTGGGCGTGGGTGCGGTCAACAACGTAAGCCAGCGCATTCACGAGCTTGCCATCT
>CAIZGQ010000706.1 GCA_903932565.1 uncultured Hyphomicrobiales bacterium | reverse complement strand
TTGCTGTAATTCCATAATTAAAATGCACGCGCCGTCTGTTCGGTCGCGTGCATTACCTTCCGACTGACGGCTTTGTAAGATCCGCCCGACTGGAACAGGTGATGCGGAAACGTAGTGCTGCAAAAACTCGCGAGTTACCCGTAGTGCAAGGTCAAATATGGGAACGCGATTTCTGTTAGGGTATCCCTCCGACAATTTTGCTGGAGGCATTATGAGTACCGAATCGAATTTGCTTAACGATCTGTTTGCCCAACAACGTGAGTTGAACGCCGCACAGACGCGGATTTCACAGGAACTGATCGAGGTCAATCAGAAGATTCAGTATCTGCTTGCGGTGCATGCAAATCGAGTGGCTAACGTCGGTACGCCCGTTGCTATCCCGGCGCCCCGTTCGAACATCAAGGTATCCAACGGCCTGCGCAAGGACAGTACCCGCCATTCGTGGTTTGAGCGGGGCGAAGCGGTAAAGCTGATCCGTCGCGTTGCCCGCCGTTCCATGCGACCGGGTGAAGTCGTTCATGCCGTCATGGATGTCAAGGGTTACGCTGGAACACTGACTGCCCAAGACAAGAAGCGCGCTGAGGCGGCTATTCATCAGGCCGTTATTTCTGCGGTCAAGTCAGGAGCTCTTTCTCGCGACAAGGCGGGTGCTGTTCGCGTCGTCGCGTGAGTGGTACGCAAACCGGCATGCCGCGTATGCCAGCGATTTTGGGTGGTGATGGCACCTATGGAAACGCCATATTGAGGTTATTAGTAGCACGGCGTGTCGTACTTCAGTGACGATATATCGGAGTACGTTGCTGCCAGGACTTCCATCGCCACCGTTCCCGTTGAGGCCGGTTCTGCATAGCGTGTAACCTGCTGGCACCGACCGAAAATTGACCCCAAAGTCGTGCGGGCGTCTAGCTCTGGAAGCAATGCATCGATTGCACGGGTGGGCTCTGAATGAATTTCAGAGATAGGCCGAGACAAGCGTCGTAAGAAAAAGACGACGTGCCCTCGGCGTCAGATGCCTGCATACCATGCATATCCGCCCTCAGGGGACGACGAACCCAAACCTTTTCCGAATTTCTTCAAATCGTCTGTAACGACAATCCGGGTAATGAACTTGACGCTCTTGTATCCAAGTTGCCGCGGAACCCGCATGCGTAACGGGCCGCCATTGCCGACGGAAAGGTCTCCACCATTCATTCCATATGCAAGATATGTTTGCGGGTGCAAAGCGTCGACCATATCGATACTGTCCCACCAGTCAGGCTCGATCGAGTAGTAAACGACGTACCTGGCTTGGGACTGAATTCCGGCCATGTCAAGCACATGCGATAGCTGCACACCGGTCCACTCGGCTACATACGACCAGCCCTCTTCGCACGCCAACTGGGTGATCTGGCTCCGCGCCGGATAGCTCTTCAGCTGTCCCAGCGAGAGCACCCCGGGGCGATCTACCATCCCTTCCACGGTGAGCCGCCAATCGGCAAAACCGCCCTCTTGGAGCTTCTTGAACGCATCACTCAAGGGCGCAACGTCGTTTGCGAACGGTGTCGTTGAAATCTCGTTTCGCGGAAATTCCCGCGCCATCGAGTGATTTGTCAGCAGCCGGTAGGAAGCATAATTCAGCGTTTCTCCAATGCCCCATATGCCACTGCTGTCTGGCGGGATCAGGCCGTAGTTCTTCGCCATGCCCGTAGCCACACTGAGACCCGCAATGCCCGTTGCGGTGGAGAGTCCGGTTTTGATCAGTTTGCGCCGCGAAAGATCGGTCATGGGTTCTCCACAGGTCCATCAGTCCTGCCGGTGATCATGGCTCGCATGCGGCTGCGGAACCCTGCCAGCCAAACCATGCCAACATGGATCAGGAAAAACAAGAGAAGCGACACCGCAACAAAAAAATGAATGGTGCGCGCGGATTGCCGTCCGCCTAGCAGCGTGACGCTTTCTGGAACCGCTGAAGTGAATGCCGGGGACATCGCCAGCCCCGTCCAGAGGACCAAGGGAAACAACGCAAAGATCACGAATAGGTAAGTGATCCGTTGCAGCGGGTTGTAGGACAAAGCCTCTGCCGCGCTCGGCCGATTGAAGCGCAAATGATTGGCAATTGTCTCCCGGAGCGCCCGCCATGAAACGTCTTCACTTCGCAAGAGCAAGTGGTGGCGAAAATGTCCTGATGCGAAACCCGCAGCCACATAAACGAGGCCAGCTAACACTGCGAGCCAGGCAGATTGGAAATGCAGATATCGGCTCCAACCGTTTTGATCTGGCAACACGTACCCATAGCCGGTGGGCACCAACGGCCTTGAGGACGGAATCGGCAGTTGGAACAAAGCGGGCGTTAAGACGTTCCCGTTCTCGCCCCAATAAAAACGCGGATGTGAAATCAAAATCTCGATCCCGCTCAGAAGCAAAGCCAGAAAAGACAGAGCAGCGATCCAATGCGTGGCGCGAACCAGAGCGGTGTGACGCAGAATTTGTCTAGTGGACAACGAGA
>CAIZGQ010000705.1 GCA_903932565.1 uncultured Hyphomicrobiales bacterium | reverse complement strand
ATTTCGCTGGATGATTTCTCGCCGGGCTTCTTCACCATTGCTGTCATCAGCCTGGTGGCGATCATCAGCTTTGCGCGCTTACAAAAGGGCGCCGCCGACCATTTGACGCGCCGCAATCAGGCCGCCCCCGCGAGACTTGAGACCGACCCGGACAAGGACGACAAGCTCGCCGCAGAATGAGGCTTCAACGTCAGTCGTCGGCGTTACGCGTCGGCATTGTCATCCGGGCTGATATCCTGATCAGCGGCGTCGCGGTCGCGCTCTGCGCTGCGTCCCCGAAAGCCCGTTGCCAGCACGTAAAGCTCGGCGGAATCGGCCCGGCTCGCAGCGGGCTTCACATGACGCACAATTGTGAAATCCCGCTTCAACTTGGCGAGAAGTTCGTTTTCCGTGCCGCCCTGAAACACCTTGGCGAGGAAACATCCGCCCGGTGCCAGAACCTCGCAGGCAAACTCACCGGCAAGATCCGCCAGCGCCACAATGCGCAAATGGTCTGTCTTCTTGTGGCCTGTGGTGTTTGCCGCCATGTCGGAAAAGACCGCGTCCACGTCACCGCCCATCAACGCCCGCAGGCGCTGCGGCGCATCGTCGTCGAGAAAGTCCATGACTTCGAATGTTGCGCCAGGCAGTGGCTCGATATCGATGAGATCGATCCCCACGACCTTGCCCTTGCCCTGCAGCGTGCCGACTTTTTGAGCTGCGACCTGCAGCCAACCGCCCGGGGCCGCGCCCAGATCGATGATGCGCATGCCGGGCTTCAAAATCTTGAAGCGCTCATCCATTTCCAGCAGCTTGTAGGCGGCGCGTGAGCGCCAGCCATCCTGCTTGGCGCGCGCCACATAGGGGTCGTTCAACTGGCGTTGCAGCCACAATGTAGAGGACAGGGACCGCTTGCGCGCGGTCTTGACGCGCACCTTGAGCGAACGGCCGCCCTCTGCGCCGCTGCCGCCGCTCTTCTTACCACTCACCACCGGTCTCCCCGCGATCCGCCTTGCCAGACGTGATCGGCATCCATCATCTGCATCAATATGCCTTCCCGCAGCCCGCGATCAGCGATGCGAACGCGCTGGGCCGGGAAAACCTTGCGGATCGCCTCAAGGATGGCACATCCGGCCAACACGAGATCCGCCCGATCCGGGCCAATGCAGCCGTTTTGCGCCCGCTCGGCAAAGGACATGGCACGCAAACCATCGACCGCGCGGTTGACGTCCGCCGAACTCATCCACAGGCCATCCACCCGACGCCGGTCATACCGCATCAACCCCAGATGCACACCCGCCAATGTGGTGACAGTGCCCGACGTACCAAGCAGGTGAAAGCGCGAGCAACGCCGGGCTTTTGCGGTCCGGGCTGCAAAATCGCTCAGCGCCTCGGACACATGGTCGACCATGGCGTCGAAGGTTTCTGGCGTGACGTCATGCCCGCCGAACTTTTCGGCCAGCGTGACAACGCCCAATTGCAGCGACGCCCACGCCCGCACCCGCTGACGCAGATTGTGGGTCGGGGCGCTGGCTCGATCGAGCCAGACAATTTCAGACGAGCCGCCGCCAATGTCGAAGAGCACAATGCCCTCGGCCTGCGGGTCGGCGAGCGAGGCGCAGCCCCCGGCGGCAAGATGCGCCTCCGTCTCGCGGTCAACGATCTCGAGCTCCAGGCCAACTTCCGTGCGCACCCGCTCGACAAATTCAGCGCCGTTCTCCGCCATGCGGCACGCTTCGGTGGCAATGAGCCGAGCCCGGGTCACATGGCGCGCTTCGAGCTTGGCGCGGCACACCTCAAGGGCGCCCAGCGTGCGCTGCATTGCCTGCTCGCTCAGGCGGCCGGACTGTGTCAGCCCTTCGCCAAGGCGCACAATGCGCGAGAACGCGTCCACAATCCGAAAGCCATCCCGCGAGGGGCGCGCCACCAGAAGGCGGCAATTGTTGGTGCCAAGGTCCAGCGCCGCATAGGTGGCATTGGGATAGGCGGTGTGATGAAAGGATTTGGGGGCTGGCTGGGCAATCGCCTTGACCGGCGCTTGGGACGAGGCAATAGGCGCGTTAATGTCGCCGCAATCTCCCACAGGATTGGCGACGACCCCCGTAGCGGTGTCGTGCGTCGACGGCACAGCGGCAACTCCCTCAGCGCCACCCGGATGCACCTGCTCTCCGACGACGCCACTTGCACACACTGTAACAATGCATTGCCTGACTTCACAAGCACATGCTGCGGGCGGGACAGCACCACGGCGGGCGAGCTGCACGGCTGAGCGCGGCCTGAGCGCGAACGAATGGGCTTCGCGCTGCGGCAGCGACCCGGCCTTTCGTAAAACGCCATGGCTGGCCAAACTTGGCTGGCGTGGGCGTAAAACACGCCCTTCGCGCGTTGACAGACAATTGGCGGACGGTCTACACCGACAAAATCCAAGCGACGCAGCCTGTACTGGCTGATCGCGCCGGGTCCATTGCCCTCGGTGGGGGATAGTTCAACGGTAGAACTACCGACTCTGACTCGGTCAATCTTGGTTCGAATCCAGGTCCCCCAGCCAAACT
>CAIZGQ010000704.1 GCA_903932565.1 uncultured Hyphomicrobiales bacterium | reverse complement strand
GCTATTTGGAGGGCTGCACGGCGCCCAAGCGCGACGAAAACCAGCTTCACGCGGCCGTGGTCGAGTTGGTCGCGCTCGAAGATTCCGAAATCACGTACTCGACCGTGCAGAACTGGTATCCCGGCGACGCGGAAGGTCGGGGCGGCATTTACAACTTTGTGACGAAACGCGGCGATTGTCGCGGGGCGCGCTCGAAGATTTCTTGGACGCAAGTTGAGACGGGCTCTGCGATCACGTGGAAATACCCGAGCTGCATCCTACGCGGCGACGACTCGCGTGGCGAGTTTTACTCAATCGCCATTTCGAACGGCTATCAGCAGGTCGATAGCGGCACGAAGATGCTGCATCTCGGCAAAAACACGTCGAGCCGCATCATCTCGAAGGGCATCTCTGCGGGCCATTCGAGCAACACCTATCGTGGGCAGGTCTTTGCACATCGCAAAGCCAGCGGTGCGCGCAACTTTACAAACTGCGACTCGCTGCTGATCGGCGATTCGTGCGGCGCGCATACGGTTCCCTACATCGAGACGCGCAACGCCAGCGCCGTCTTCGAACACGAAGCCACGACGTCCAAAATCTC
The DNA here is from genome assembly GCA_903932565.1 of uncultured Hyphomicrobiales bacterium. Classification (GTDB taxonomy): domain Bacteria; phylum Pseudomonadota; class Alphaproteobacteria; order Rhizobiales; family Beijerinckiaceae; genus Terripilifer. The sequence continues at coordinate 6,411 of CAIZGQ010000704.1, read as the reverse complement.
TGACGACCAACTGTTTTACTGCATGCAGCGCGGGCTGACGCAGGAAGAAGCGACTGCGCTGATCGTCAACGGTTTTGTGCGCGATGTGCTGCAGCAGCTGCCGATGGAATTTGCTGTCGAGGCGCAGAAACTCATTTCCGTCAGCCTCGAAGGCAGTGTCGGATAGGGCGTTTCGCGTCGGCCTCTCAAACACGCTCCTTCGACCAAACTCAGTTTTAAAAGATACGTCCATGCTCGAAATCAAAGACCTTCATGTCACCGTAGGCGAAAAGCCGATCATTGACGGGCTCAATCTCATAGTGTCCGACGGCGAAGTTGCAGCCATCATGGGTCCCAACGGATCGGGCAAATCGACGCTGTCCTATGCCATCTCAGGGCGCGCCGGATACGAGATCACGTCCGGTAGTGTAAAGCTCAACGGCGAGGAAATTCTCGGCCTCCCTGCCGACGAGCGCGCCGCCAAGGGCCTGTTTCTGGCGTTTCAATATCCGCTCGAGATTCCCGGCGTCACCACCATGACGTTTTTAAAAGCGGCGCTGAATTCACAGCGCAAGCACCGGGGTGATGCTGAGCTGTCGACGCCTGACTTCATCAAGCGCGTGCGCGCGGCTGCCGACAAACTCGGTGTGCCGCAGGACATGCTGCGCCGGGCCTTCAATGTTGGCTTTTCCGGCGGTGAGAAGAAGCGCATGGAAGTGTTGCAGATGGCACTGCTGGAGCCGACGTTCGGCATTCTCGATGAAACAGACTCCGGTCTGGACATCGATGCGCTGCGCGTTGTGTCGGAGGGCGTCAACGCGTTGCGCTCGCCAAAGCGCGGGTTTCTTGTCATCACCCATTATCAGCGATTGCTGGATTACATCGTGCCCGACACCGTGCATGTGATGTCGAAGGGCAAAATCGTGAAAACCGGCGGCAAAGACCTGGCACTTGAGCTCGAAAAGAATGGCTATCGCGACTACGTCGCGGCCGCGTGATGAACCTGATGAAGCTGACCCCATGAACATGCGCGCCAAACCAACGCCGACGCCGACCGAGAGTGCCCTTGCGCTTGCGTTTCAGGCTGCGCAGGACAAACCCGGCGTGCCGCAGCATGTCGCCTATTGGCGCGCGCGGGCGTTCTCGACGTTTTCAGACCTTGGCCTGCCGACCAAGCATGTGGAGGCATGGCACTACACGGATCTGCGCGCAGCGCTTGCAAAACCTTATGCCCTGGTTGACGGCGACGTGAATGTATCGCCTGAGGCGATCCTTCAGCTGGCACCCCGCCTTGATGGTCTGGCGGCAATCCGCATTGTGCTGGTCGATGGTGTCTATGTGCCAGCGTTGTCAGACAGCGCGGCGATGCCACAGGGTGTCACACTGCGCGCCATGGACATGGCCCTGGCGTCAGATGATGTAGCGCTTTTGACGGCACTGGCGGCCCATGGCCTTGGGGCCGGCGACGGTCCCATCGCACTCAATGCGGCTCTCATGCATGGCGGTATTGTTCTGGATGTCGCGGCAAACGTCGACGTGAAAACCCCGATCGAAATTGTCGCGCTTGCAACAGAAACCCGTGAGCAGTCCTTCTTTTCGCGCTCGCTGGTTCGCGTTGGTCAAGGCGCTCGCTGCACGCTTGTGGAGACCCATGTGGGCAAGGGCGCGGTTGCTGCGCAGAAAAACGACGTCATGATTTTTGACGTCGCAGACGCAGCAACGCTTGATCATATCGTGACATCGCCGCGCAACGCACTTGGGTCTGTGCAGGTCTCGACCCTGCTGGCAAATCTCGGCGCTCACTCAAAGCTTCAGTCATTTGCCCTGGTCAGCGAAGCTGCTTTTTTGCGTCGCCAGACGTTTTTGCGGTTCAATGGATCACACGCATCCGCGCTTTTGTCCGGCGTGTCCTTGCTGAGTGGTCGCGAACATTGCGACGTGACACTCGTCGTCGAGCATATCGCGCCCGATTGCCAGAGCCGGGAGATTTTCAAGCACATCGTCGATGATGCCGCGACCGGTGTCTTTCAAGGCCGCATCAGCGTGGCGCAGGGCGCTCAGAAGACCGACGGCTCCATGTCCAGTCGCGCGATCCTGATTGGTGACGACGCGGCAATGTACAACAAGCCAGAGCTTGAAATCTTCGCCGACGATGTGGTCTGCGGCCATGGCGCAACGTGTGGTGAACTTGATGAAGATCAGGTGTTTTACGCCATGTCGCGCGGATTGCCGCGATTGGTGGCGGAATCGCTTTTGCTGGAAGCCTTCGCAGGGGACGTCGTCGATAAAATCGAAAACGAGATCCTGCGGGATCATGTGATGGAGCGCGTTCGCACGCGCCTTGCCGCACGGAGTCACGCATGAGCGAGACCTATGATGTCGACAAGGTCCGGGCTGATTTTCCGATCCTGAACGAGCGGCCCTACGGCAAAAAACTTGTTTATCTGGACAATGCCGCCTCGGCGCAGAAGCCGCTGCCTGTGCTCAACCGCATGATGCATGCCTACACGCATGAATATGCCAACGTGCATCGCGGCCTGCATTATTTGGCCAATGCGGCAACGGACGCGTTTGAGGCCGCGCGGGAATCCGTGCGCGGTTTCCTCAACGCAGGCTCGACCGACGAGATCATTTTCACCAAGGGTGCGACGGAGGCGATCAATCTGGTCGCTGCGAGCTTTGGCCTTGCGCATATCGGTCCGGGCGACGAAATCGTGCTGACGATCATGGAGCACCACTCCAACATCGTGCCGTGGCATTTCCACCGGGAGCGCAATGGCGCGGTGCTGAAGTGGATCAGCGTGGATGACGATGGCAACGTCTCGCTGGATGAGTTCGAAAAAGCGCTGACGCCACGAACAAAGATTGTTGCCATCACACATATGTCGAATGTGCTGGGCACGGTTTTGCCCATCAAGAAGATGGTCGAGATTGCCCATGCGCACGGCATCCCGGTGCTGGTCGATGGCTGCCAGGGGGCGGTGCATCTTGACGTCGATGTCCAGGATCTCGACTGCGACTTTTATGTTTTCAGTGGCCACAAGGTCTATGGGCCGACGGGCATTGGCGCGCTCTATGGCAAGCGCAAATGGCTCGAGACTTTGCCGCCTTACAACGGTGGCGGTGAGATGATTGAGACTGTCGCGACCGACAAGATCACCTACAATCAGCCGCCGCATCGCTTTGAGGCGGGGACCCCGCCGCTCGTGCAGGCGATTGGGCTTGGCGCGGCTGTCGATTACATGCGGTCTGTTGGACGCGAGAAGATCCATGCGCATGAAGCCGCTTTGACAAAATATGCGCACGAACGCCTGTCACGTTTGAATTCGATCCGCATCTTTGGCAATGCGCCCGACAAAGGGGCGATCATCGCGTTTTCCATGGCCGGGGCTCACGCCCATGACGTGGCCACTGTGATTGATCGCTCCGGGGTCGCGGTACGGGCGGGGACTCATTGCACGCAGCCGCTGCTGGCGCGTTTTGGCGTGACCTCGACCTGCCGGGCGTCTTTCGCCCTTTACAACACGATGGATGAGGTGGACGCTCTGGTCGAGGCGCTAGCCAAGGCCGAGACGATCTTCGCTTGAGGACTTTGCCATGACCGATACCGCTGAGAGCGAGTTCCAGCCCAATCGCCCGGATGTTGCGGCGGCGTCAGCTTTGCCGCCAGCCGAGATCGACCGGCTGACGGACGACATCATTGCTGCGCTCAAGACGGTGTTCGATCCCGAAATCCCGTCTGACATTTATGAACTCGGGTTGATCTACAAAATCGACATCGACGACAGCCGCTTTGTCAACGTGGACATGACCTTGACCGCGCCCGGCTGTCCGGTCGCCGGTGAAATGCCGGTCTGGGTTGAGAATGCTGTCGCGGGTGTGCAAGGCGTCGCAGGAGTCAAAGTTGCCATGGTCTTCGATCCGCCGTGGGATCAAAGCCGCATGTCGGACGAAGCGCGCATCGCTCTGGATATGTGGTGATCGGCGCATGCCTTGAACGGGTGTGGCAGATGAGCGTGCGCGTGCTTATGTATGGATTGAAATGACGTCGCCGGACCTTGAATCCGGCAGATGGAGACTTTGAATGGCACGGGCAAAATCCAGATTTCAGGTGATGACCCTGACGGACGCGGCAGCTGACCGTGTTCGTCAGATCGTATCAGGGGCAACGCAGCCGGCCATGGCGCTGCGGGTTGGGGTTCGCAACGGCGGTTGCGCCGGCATGTCCTACACCATGGATCTTGCAGCAGACGTCGCGCCCGGTGACGAGGTGGTTGAGGACAAGGGCGTGACAGTCCTTGTCGACCCCAAGGCCGTGCTCTTCCTGTTGGGCACCGAGATGGATTATCGGGCCTCCAAGATGTCGTCCGGCTTCGTCTTCAACAATCCGAACCAGACGTCCGCGTGTGGCTGTGGCGAAAGCGTTGCCTTGACGGCCGCAAATCCAGACGGTCTGACGAGCTCGGCTCCCTGAAAAGTCCTGTCGTGGCAGCGACGCCGCCGCCACGTCGTGGCGATTTTGTCACGTCTCGCCCCCTGACTGCGCAGTGAAAATTGTGGAAGCGGGGACTTAACAAGTGCCCGGCCCACAATTTGTCGTAATTCGGCAACAGTGTTGTATTTCTATTCCACCCGTTTCGTGCGACCAATACATCGTGCTCATGCATGTTGCGATTGAGTCTGGCGGGGCTTGGGTGACCGCAGTGAGACTGATGCTCGCTCTTGATTGTTCCATGCGAAGGTTGTCGGCCGCAGGTGAGTAGCATCCAATCAGATTTAGATCCGGGGGCAGCGAAGGCGACGCCTGCGCCGCCAAAAAAGTCCGGCGGGCGCTGGCTGTCGCGGTTTGGCCCTGCGGCTGTGGCGTTGAGTGCGCTGGTCGGCCTCCTGACGCTGCTTGTGTTTGCGGGCTACACGCCAATTGCACCGACGGACGACGTCGTTCTTGGGCTCTTTTTGGCCGATGTCGCCGCCATTGTGCTCCTGGCGAGTTTGTTGTTTGCCGAAGGGTGGGGCCTCTACCGGGCTTATCGGAGCGGGGAGGCCGGTGCGCGGCTCCACGCCCGCATCGTGGGGCTCTTTTCCATTATTGCGGCGCTGCCAGCGATCCTGATCGCGGTGGTGGGCTCTGTCACGCTGGAGCGCGCGCTCAACCCCGCGTTCATGCAGGACGTGCGCGGCTTCATTTACACCACGGCCGATGCCGCCCGTCTGTTTCGCGAGTCACAATGTCGCTCGCTTTTGCAGGAAACACGCTTGACGGCGAGCGATCTGGACCGCGGGCGCGCACTCTACAATGCCGACCGCTCGCTGTTTCACGAATTCATGAGTTCGCGCATTCGCTTTTTGGGTTTCAGCACCGGCGTCCTGATGAGCCGTGACGGAACGATTGTGGAGCGGGCCGACAATGGCGCGGACAGCAAGATCGTCACGCCCGAGGCGACCGACTTTGAGGACGCGAAAAAAGACGAGCCGCAGTGCCTCATTCTCGACAATGGGCTGACGTTTGTCGCCTTGCGGGAGATGCACGCGTTTCCCGACACCTATCTTTACACGGCGCGGCGCGTTGACCCGTTTACCGTCAGCTTTCCCGCAGAAGCTGCAAACCTGATCGCGTTTTACGACAAGTTTGACCAGCAGCGGCGCAACATCCAGCTCGCGTTTGCGACAATGTATTCGCTTCTGGCCATGATCCTGCTGCTGTCGGCGACCTGGATTGGCTTGTCGTTCGCCAAGCGGTTGGTGGACCCCATCCGTCGTCTGATTGCAGCCACCGATCAGGTGGCATCCGGAAACCTCTATGTGCAGGTGCCGGTGCGCCGCAGTGAAGGTGATCTCGCGCATTTGGGCGAAACGTTCAACAAAATGACGTCCGAGTTGCGGCTGCAGCAAAATCGCCTGATTGCCGCCAGCAGCTTGATCGACGAGCGACGTGTGTTTACGGAGGCCGTTTTGTCCGGCGTGCCGGCGGCTGTTATCGGCGTGGATTCGCAGATGAAGCTGACAGTGCTCAATCCCTACGCCGAAAGGTTGCTGGGCAAATCCTCCAGCGAGGTTGTCGGCCATCCCTTTGATGCCATCGTTCCCGAGATTGGCAGCGTTCTGGCTGATGCGGAGAACAATCAAACGCGCGTCATTGAAACGCAGACGACTCTCGTGCGTTCCGGTCGCGAGCGCATGTTCAATGTGCGCGTCAGCACCGCACTGTTGTCGCGCGGTGAGCATAGTTTCGTGGTGACACTGGATGACATCACCGACCTTGTAACGGCCCAGCGGACGTCCGCCTGGGCCGATGTCGCGCGCCGCATTGCCCATGAGATCAAAAATCCGCTGACGCCGATTCAGTTGTCGGCCGAACGCCTCAAGCGCAAATACAGCAAGGTCATCACAGAAGACCGGGCGATCTTTGATCAATGCACCGACACGATTGTG